>NZ_JBSFTY010000039.1:0-85085 GCF_053591515.1 Streptomyces sp. NPDC003011 | reverse complement strand
TGAGTTGCCTGCGCGTCACGGTTGTTTCCTACCGGATCCACCTTCCATACGGATCCGGATTGGCAAGGTTGATCACGACGTCACACAGGCCCTAGTCGGGTCGGGCGGCGGTAAGGCCGCTGTCGTCGTTGCGCCAAGTGCACAGGTGGATGCCGGCGGCGCGCTGGCGCTCGAACATGGCGGCGATCCACACCTGATCGGGGGCGTGCAGGGCGAGGTCGGCCCACGCCCGGGCGTTGAGGAACAGCGGGTTACGGGAGTCGCCGCAGTCGCACGGGCAGTCGGGTACGGGGTCCCGGAGGACGTCGACGCCGTGGCAGCGATGATGCAGGTGGTCAGCGCAGGGTGGGCAGGCATTCGCGGGGATGATGAAGCGGCGTACCCACGCAGGCGGTTCAGACGGCTGCCGGGGTCGGCTGGGCCTGACCGTACGGCCGCCCCGGCGGTAGCGGCGTTCGGAGAGTTCGTCGGTCACCGGGGGCTACCGGGTGTCTCGACCAGGAGCGTTCCGTCGACGGCGGCCAGACGGAGCCGGGCTCGGGGCGGAACCCTCTCCACTCCGGGGGTCGGCCAGGCGTCGGCGGAGATCCCGTAGACCGGCGGCTGCCAGTCCGGATATCCGAGGTGGATGCGGTACCTGGCGACCCAGTCGGACTCGAAGTACACCGGGAGCAGGCCGCCGCGGTTCGGAATCGGCTCGGGGGCACGCGAGTTGGGTTCTCTCAGCTGCTCGCGGACCCGGACGAGGTGATCGAGGTGCCGACGGCAAAACCAGTGATACTTGTACCAGCCAGTGCCCGCCTGTTTCTCCACGGCATAGTGTTCCCAGTCGGCGACGGTGCCGCAGATGCCGCGCTTGTTGCGGAAGTCGTCCGGGCCGTCGGGGTGGGGTCGCAGCCGCGGCGCGACGCAGACCCGGTGCGAGCGCTCCTTGCCGGAGGAGTAGCGGGGAGCGTCCTCGGCGATGGCCTGGTCCAGGCGCCACTCGCGGCCTCTGGGCGTGGAGCCCATGGCGTGCCGGGCGGTGGACCAGACCGCGTGCACGTCGCGGTCGTCCTCCGAGTGGGCCACCATCGTGGCGTAGCCGAAGGCGAGGAGCATCTCCCGGGCCATGGGGGTCGCGCGCTTGTCGGTGTAGATCTGCCGGGCGAAGTCGGCGAAAGTCTCGCCGCCGCCCCCCTTGCCCTTGGTGCGGTTCCCCTTGGCAGGCGGGGACAGCTCGGCGTGAGCGAGATGTAGAGCGCCCATGATGGTTGGTCCTCCCGGTCAGCGGCCGGCCCGGCGGCGGGCGTCGGTCAGGATTTCGGCGGCAGCGGGGTGCGCGCGAACGGCCTCGGTCAGCGCGTCCCACCAGGTGCTGGCGTACGTCTCGGCCTCCCGCCGAGCCCGTAGTAACTCTTCGACCCGGCGCAGGCGGAGTCCGAGCTTGTCGCAGGTGCACTCGGCGTCGGGATCCTGGACGCGCGCCATGCAGCCGGGCATGAGGCAGAGGTCGCCGTCCGGGTCGGTCCACCAGTAGCAACCAGCCGGGACGGTGTCCGGCGTGACCGCGGCCGGGGTGTCGCGGTCGCCGAGCGCCGTCTGGCCGGCGCGGGCGGTGGCCTTCACGCTGGGGCGCCCCTCTGTGCGGGAGCCGCGGGGAGCATGGTGCTTGCCTGGAGGACGGCGGTGGCCACGGCGAGCAGGTACCGGACCTCCTCGCACGGGTATCCGCCGCAGGCACCGCAGCGGCAGTGGTGGTGCTGGCAGCAGCACTGCTCTCCGGACCACTGGTGTCCGTCGGCGCCCACGCCGTCGTATCGCACGCCGGTATCCCCGCAGCTGCAGCACGCGCTGCTGCCGTGGCGGCCGAACACCTCGTCAAGGACGGGGTCCGGCTGGGCCTTCAGGGCGGGGATCGGGCCGTGGCGGTCGGCGCCCAGGTGGTGGTCGATCAGGTCGGCCAGTGGCTGACGGAGGTCGCCGAAGCGCTCTGCGGCGCGTTCGTCCTCGAGCAACTCGTACGCCCGGGTGAGCGTCGCTACGACGTCGTCGGACGTGCCCGCTTCGGTCATCGGGGGTCCTCTCCACTGCGGGCGGTCAGGAGGGCAAGGAGCCTCTGGTGCGCAGCGGTCCGGGCGTCGAGGTCGGCACGCAGGGCCGCGCATGCCTTCCGCAGCCGCGTGATCGTCTGTGCCCGGTGGGCAACCAGCAGGTCGATCAGGCTCTCCGTGTCGTGGGTGGCCAGCGTGCGCCGGAAATCCTCCGCAGCGACCAGATCGGCATCGGCGATGGGCATCAGGTCGGCCTTCCGTTCTCCAGATGATGATTCGGGGCCCGCGTCGGGCCTGCGCTCAGTAGTCACCGTCGAAGCCCCAGACGTCCGGGGTGTCGCCGCAGCAGGCCGGGCACATGCAGCGGCATGTGTTCTCCCGGCCCGTGCAGGGGCCCGGGCCGGCGTTGTCGTGGGCGGGCGCTCCCACGCAGTAGGGGCCCGGCTCCGGGCACTCGGACACAGCGCACTGGTGCGTGCCGCACCAGGTGCGCATCGCCGTGTCGAGCTGTAGGTCTCCCCACACGCCGTCGTACTTCCAGGCGTCCGCCCGCCACGGGCACACCGCCTCCACGACGGGAAGCGGACACGGCGGCGGCTCAACGGGCCCGCCGGGAGTGGTGAACCAGGTCCGTCCGTCGGGCGCCAGCCAGTCCGTCCCTTCGGTGACGCCGTATCGATTGTGCTGGTCGAGCCACCTTGTGGCGAGAACTCCGCAGACGGTGCACCGTTTCCGTTCCTCGCTCTGCTGCGCCCAGTGGTGCGGGTCTGGGATGGCGGCCTGGTCGAGCGCGGTCTCCGGCCCGGCATCGGCGGCGTCACCCCGCGTCGTCCGTACGGTCGTTGTGGTCACGGCGCGATCAACTCGCCGTCCGACGCGGCGAGGCGCAGCCGGGCCGGCTTCGGGGTCTTCGCCGTTGGGGGTCGGTCGGGGCGGGGCCAGCTATCGGCCCGTATCCCGTGCTTCGTGGGCGGCTTCCACAACGAGCTGTGCCAGTCGGAGGCCCACGTGTAGAGGCGGATCCAGCCGTCGGTGCCGCCCTTGTGGACTATGTAGGACGGCAGGAGTCCACCAGTGTTCGGGATCGGCTCGGGGAGGCCGGTGGAGCGCAGCGCGGCGTCGAGGTCACGGCCATATGAGTCGCGGTGCCGACGGCAGTACCAGGCCGGCGTGCGCCAGCCGGTCTCCGGGTCGATGTGCCAGGAGTGGTCACCGTCTCCAGCACTCTGTCCGCACAGGCCGGTGCGGCGAATCATCGGCGCGGAGCACGTGCGGTCGCCCCAGGCACTGTGCTTCCTGTCTGGTTCGTAGCGAGGCCGGTCTTCGTTTATCAGATGTGCGAGACGAGGGCCCCCTCTGGGGTTGAAGCCCAGGACGCGGTTGGCCCTCTCCCAGATGTTCGCGGCTTCGGTGTCCGGGTTGTGCCTGTCCGGGTCACGGCACATGAGCCAGGCCAGGCAGAGGATCAACTCCCGGCTCTCCGCGGTGTGTCGGTCATCGCGGTAGACACGGCGGACGAAGTCGTCATACCCGTCTCCGCTGCCGCCCCCCTTCCGCTTGCGTCGGGGGGACGGCGGAGCGGACCGGGCATGGGCGAGATGAACTGCAGCTCCCATGGTTCAGACCTCCACCGATCCAGGCACCATGATCTTTACGGGTTGATCAGGGTTGGCCAGTCGCAGGAGGACGGCCGCGTGACAGTAGTCGGTCTCGCCGGGCGCGGGAGGCGGACACCAGCACATGAGGTCACGGCCGGCGAGCTCAGTACGGAGGTCGGCGAGGTCAGCCGCGCTGTAGGCGTACAGGCCGAGGGGGCTGCTGGTGTGAAGTTCGAAGAGGCGGGTGGCTACGACCCGCGCGAGGTGCTTTTCGGGAACGATCTGTGGTTCGTCGCGAAGGGCTCGGCTCCGGTCCCCGGTGTCGATGACCCGCCATTGCCGCCCTTCGGGGACGATCTTGAAGGGGTTGTGCCAGCGGGAGCCGGGGCGGCGGCCCACGTAGACGACGCCGAGGGGGTTGGACGACGCGTCGGCAAGGCGCCAGCCGCGGGTTCGACAGCGATGGATCCGGCGCGGGACTGCCTGGACCGCGAGGGCATGACTCATCCGGTGCGCTCCTCTCTCCACCACCGCAGTCCGGTCAGCGCAGGGGACTTAGGGGCGTCGCGTCCCGCAAGAAGCTGCGCGTACGCGGCGACGCACCCGGCGGCGTACTCCCGCTGTTCGGGCGTCATGGGACCGGTGACGGACCGCCAGTCGGTGTACAGCCAGACCGTGTGCCAGGCTCCCTGTTCGGTTTCGGCCGACCGGGGCTCGCTGGTGCTCACGCTGCCCTCCGCGCCACGAGAGCGAGCCGCTCCGTCCATGCCCGGGCGGCCTCGGCGGGAGCAACGCCGCGGAGGGCCTCGGCGAACAGCCAGCGATCGCGCGGTTCGGCGAACCCGCGGTACATATGCGGTGTGCCGTAGCCGGCGGCGACGAGCGCTTCCCAGACGGCCGGCGCGTGGCGAGCGCGGCAGGTGCCGCACAGCGAATGCCCGATGACTGGATCGGGGACTGCTGTACATCCCCTCTGGCAGGGGAAGCCGCTGGTGCAGGAGCAGGCGAAGCAACTGTCAGGGGTCGGCTCCCGCTCGGCCGGGGGCTTCCAGAGCAAGGGGCGGTAGACGGGGGCGGCAGGCCAGCGCCGCTCGCAGCCTCGGCACTTGTGGTAGTGCCCCCAGCCGGAGCGGCCGGGGCCCTGACACGAGGTGGTGGAGTTGCTGCGGCGGCCGCACGACGGGCAGTCCTCCAGTACTGCGACGTCCTCGTAGCGGAGCCACTCGGCGTCGATCCAGGTCACCTCTACCGCGAAGGGATCGTTCGGGATCGCGTCGTCGACTCGCCACGCGTACGGCGAGCCGGCTGGTTGACGGGACGCGCGCGCCCAGGTGCAGCGTGTGTCCAAAGCGGTGATGCGGGCGTCTGGACGCAGACGGAGCCCGCACTCGCGGCGGTGGTAGGCGTTGGTCACGGAGAGGGCCGTGCGATGGTCCAGGTGGCCGAGCGCGAGGAGGAATTCGCCTGCCTCGCCCAACGGGGTCACAGGGATGCCGTACATGTCGCTGAAGCCATCGTTGCTGGTGAGTATGAACGGCTCAACGGTCGTCATGCGGAGGGAGCACTCCTTCCCACGGATGCGGCCGCCGCGGTGCGCGGCTCGGGAAGCCCGAGGCGCCGCGCAAGGGCGATGCGGGCGGCGGCGTCGTAGGCGGGGTCGTTGATCCAACTGGCGGCGTCCTGGAACATCCGCCGGTACCGGGCGATCTCGTCCTCTGCGGTTGCCAACGTCCGGGCGAGCGCAGCGGCCCGGGGCTCCGGCGCCTGCTCGGACCCGGCCGGCGGAGAACTCGTGACCGAGCTGGTCGCCTTGGACAGCAGGGCAGCGAGCGTGAGCAGACGCCGGTCCTCGGACGGCGACGCACCATGGTCGCCCTCGGAACTGCAGCACTCAGCATCCGAGTCGGCGACGTGGCCGACGGCAAGACGCCCGGCCCACAGCCGCCCGCAGGCGCACGGGACGCCCTTCAACGCGGCGCGGCGGCTCTGGGCCGATCCCCGAGGCACCCCGGTTCGCTGCCACGGAGACAGCAGCGCAGTCACTACCAGCAGGGCCGCCCGGATTTGATCGTGGTCGGGGTCGTACGCACGCGTCCACATCCGCTGGTCGTTCCAAAGCGGAGTGTCGCCGTCGCTCTCGTACAGGCGCTCCGCCGGGCCGCTCAGGTTCCGCAGAGCTTTCTCGGCGCCGGAGAGCACACCGCGGACCTCGCTCAGTGCCGTCGACGTGTCCTGTCCCCGTGCGGCAGGCTGACCGACGGCGAGGGTGAGTAACCGGGTCACCGCCTCCACGGCGTCTTCTGGCGCGATCTCCGTGATCGCGTGCGGCTCCAAGGTGCCAGCGGGCCGGACAACGACGGCGGATCCTGTGCCCGGCTCGGGGGAGGTGGGCTCGGCCTGCCTGATCTGTCGCGCTGCTGTGGTCATCGGGCGCCGTCCTCCAGCAGCTGCGTGGCCTGGGGCTCACGGGCGTGTGTGAAGCGGTGTGCGAGCAGGTTCTCGCCCGACTGGGTGAGCCGGATGTACGTACGCCCCGGCCCGGCGCTGTGCCGTGACGAGGTGGCCAGCAGAGACAGAATCAGCGTGTTGACGATGTCCCGGTCGAAGCCCTCGATCGGGCCGCCGTGGCAGTAGATGACCTGCCCGTCGGCGATGCTCCGCAGTGCGTCCCACTCGGGGTCCGCGGGCCGGGTCAGTCGGCGGACGTGGACGCCGACGTCGCCGGGGACGGGACTGTCGGGGATCTCGGCCGTGTACCCGTCGGCTTGCAGGATCTCGCGGATCCGGCCGTGTCGTTCTGCCTCGAGGCGCGTGCTGGTGCTCTCGTCGTCCCCCTCGTCGTGCACGTAGCAGACGCGCACGCTCACCGGGGTCTTCTGCCGGGTGAGGAATCCAGAGCAACGTGGCTGCCGCGTCCCGGTCCTGCCAACACCGATCTTCTGTCGGCGCTGCAGAAGGCCGTCACCCTCCTTGATCAGCAGGTTGCCGACGGACTGGGCGCGTACCGGACGATGAACGACGGCGAGCGGGTCGGCCGGGTCGGACATGGCGCTCCTTGGGGTGGCTTGGGGCTGTTGTAACTCCGTGCGAAACCGGATCAGTGCGGAGATAGCGGCAGGTCTCTGGCTGTTCGCGCTGGTTTGTCCGCCGGGGAGCTCGGTGGTGCTGGAGCCGGAAGGCGAGGCCTAGGCGGGATGCTCGGCGCGACGGGGGGATCCGAAGACCCGCACCCAGGGCTGCTGAAGCACTCGAGCGGCTTCGTCGCTGAGGTGGTCGCGGACGACTTCCGCGATGACAGCGGCCCGGACTGCCGCACATGCCGCCTCCAGCGAATGCTTGCGGAGGTGGCCACCGGCTGCGCGGCGCACCGCGTTGACTGCGCTGGTCTCGGCGGCGTGGCACGCGGGGACTCGGCCGGCGTCGACCACTGCGAGGATGTGCTCGCGATCTGCGGAGTCCCAGACCGTGCGGCCGGGGAGCTGCCAGTGGGCTGCGAGCTCCCCGGCCTGCCAGGCGGTGATGTCGTACGCCTGCATCACGAGATCCAGCACCGTTTTGCCCTGGGGGCCCAGGGCCTGCCAGGCCGGGGCTTCGCGCAGAACACGTAGCGCGCGGACGCCGAACCGGTAGGGATGGCCGGGGAAGGAGATCTGGACGGTGGCGCCGATCGGCGCCACCTCGAGCAGCCGCCACGGCTCCAGGTTGAGGAGGGTCTCGGTGGCCGAGGTGAAGACGTTGATGAAGGTGCTGTTGTTCTCGACGTCGATCTCTTGGGTGGGAAGCTCGATCGTCTCGCCGACCTGGACGGTGCTGTGCTCGTCGCTGATCGGCAGAGCCATCCACAGGCGTAGGGGGCGCGCGTACCCGGTCTCCGGACGCGGGGCGACATGCGTCACTGAGGGGCCTCCTCGGTTGATGCGGACGCGCCGTCGGCAGGTACGTCGGGTAGGTCCTTGACGGAGATGCGGGTGATCCTGGTGCCGCGACGGATCTCGGCCGGGTTGCTTGAGCCGTACTCGGCCAGCAGTGCCGCGTGGAGCGCGTCGCTGTACGCGAAAGTCCGTGGGATGTGGGTCGGTGAGATCGCCGCCCACGTGCGGTCGCCGCACCAGTACAGGTCATAGAGGGTGTGGTCACCCTGCTTGGGGGAGATCTGTTCGGGCAGGACGAGGGCCCAGCGCAGGTCGGGATCTTCGAGCCCGGGCAGTTCTACCAGCACCATGGCGGAGGTCATCGCAGCCCCTCTTCGTCGGTCGCGTCTTCAGTCGCGGTTTCGGCGGTGGTCTCGAAGTCGGGCTCGCCGACGCCGTGGTAGACCACGCCGTCCAGGCCCAGGTAACTGTCGAACTCGCTGGGGTCGGGGGGTGCAGCCGAGATGGCGCTGCCGCCGCCGCTGCAGTGGGCGCATGCACCGACGCTGTGGTCACGATCGGCGTTCTCCCAGGTCTCCAACTGCTGGTTGAGCAGGATGGCGAGCTGACGCAACAGGCCGGGGTGAACCGGCAGCCGGATCGTGTCGACCGTCACCGGAACGGGGGCGGTGTCGGACAGCCCGTCCGGTTGGGCGTGGGGGTGGCGCGCAGACCACCGTGCGAGCGCCTGCGTGAACTCGGCGACGGGGACGCCGTGGGGCCCTGGCTGCGGGGGAGTTGCTGCTGCGTTGATCACGCCTGCTAGTCGCCTCCACTCGTACGTCGGGGTTCGTCAGAGTAACAATACAGAGTTGTTCATTCAACTCTATATTACGCCGTGGCATTACACCCGAAGCCTGCGTCGCCCCCGCCGTTACGCACGGGCGCACGGTGGGGGCGACGCGCGGAGTCCCAGGCCCGCCGCGGGGGAGGCCAACCCGGCGTCGGCGGTTGGCCGGCGGGAGCCGGGACAGGTCTCACGGAGTCGTCAGCAGTTCGGCCCAGGTGCGTTTGCCCCACGGCCGCGAGGCGAGACCCACAAAGTCATAGCCCCACCGATCGGCCAGGGCGTCCACCAGGAAGAGGCCACGACCGCGAACGTCTTCCTCGGTCGGCACAAGCAGCTCAGGCAGTCGGCTAGGCGCGCGGTCGACCACCGCCAAACGGACCGTGTCGTTGGCCGGGCGGTCCACGCTCATGCGGAGCCGGGGACCGTGCCCCCACCGAACCGCGTTCGCCACCAGCTCGGACAGGAGCAGCGCCGCCGTATCCGTGTCCTTATCCAGGCCCCACACCGCCATCGTCACGCGCGTCAGAGCTCGGGCCGTCTGCGCCGTTCGAGGGTCGCGGTCGCACGACATCGAGTAGCCAGGGTGTCCAACGCGGCGGGGTCGCACTGCGGCCCTGGTCAGGACTGCTCCTCGGCGACCCCGTAGAGGTGGAGGAGGGCCCGGGAGTACACCGCGAGATCCATGACGCGGGCAGTCTTGTCCTTGGGCGAGGGGGCGGACGCCCCCAGTACGCCCTGGGCGCGAGCAATGACGTGCTCGGCGGCGTCCCGCCACTGGCCTTGGAGGCGAGGAAGACGGTCGGTGACCTCGGGCATAAGGAGGTGCGTGTGACCCTCCAGGCGCTTGAGGAGTGCGTCCTGTTCCTGGCCGGACGTGCTGCCTGCTGGTGCCCACAGGGCCGCTTCGGACGTCTGGCGGATGGTCTCGGCGTCAATTAAGTCCCCGTCGTCGGCGGCCAGTTCGGTTGCCAGTCGGGGCTCGGTCGGGATCACCGGAGAGCGTCCTTGCTGCTGCGCGCTCGGCGGTAACTGCTGGACATCTTGAATGCCTGCGCCAGGCGACTGCCGACGTCGCTGCCGTGCAGCAGTGGCTTGGGGGTGCCGGCCATCTCCATCCAGGGCGGAGTGTCCCACCGGACACCGTGGCTCGGCGGGAGTGCGATCCATCCGTCGGGGCCGGTGCGGACCTCGGTGTCCGGGTGCCCCAGCGCGTAGCGGCCGGTCGAGGGCAACACAAACAGGGTCGCGCTGTCCGTGGAGACGAGGCACGGGACGATGCCGGAGCCGACGTGGTCCAGCTTCAGCAACGCTTCCATGCCGATGCGATGCGGCACAATCACGGCGTCGAAATGCGTGGTCTGCGCGATCAGGGAGGCGCCGGGCGCTGTCTCCAGAGCGCTCGTGATGGTGTCCTCGGTCAGCCGAGGCGGCTGACCGAGAAGCGGGTGGGCGCCCGGCACGGGGCAATTGGGGTTGTCGCATGTGCAGCCCTGGCGGGGGCGGTGGCGGTGCCCCACAGTGATGGCCCAGTTCAGCGCGAGGTAGGCGCGGGCAGCGTCGCCCGGGTCACGGGTATTGATCGGCTGCATCGCCGACACCCCCAAAGTGATCACTCAGACACGGATGGTGACCACCTGAGGATCGGGCACGCTGGGGAGCGCGACCCCTAGTTTTTCTAGGGGTCGTTCACCAACCTCGGGTTCAGCTCACCAACTCCATGTGCCGGACCAAACCAGACAGGGCCGAGGCCTGCGAGGGCACACCGGTCCGGACCATATCGCTCACGAGCGCGCGGGCCATCGGGTCGGCGTTCACGTAGTACGGAGCGTCGGCGGCCGCCTTGCGCAGTTTCACCACGGCGGCCGGGCTCTTGCCCATGCGGTGCAAGGCACGGGCTTCGTCGATCGCGTAGTGCGTACGACGCTCGCGGCTCGGTACGGCGTCGATGTTGACCTCGGGTACTCGCTCCAGGCCGGTGTCGGGCTGGTCGACCTCCACGCCGGCTTCGGCGGCGTGGACAGCGACCACTCCGCGCCCGAACACGGTGTGACTGTCGACGTCGTTCCATCCTGGGCCGAGTCGGTCGGCGTCGCCCAGGGCCTCGTCGATCCGCGCCCACGCGCTCTGCGCCTGCCCACCTCGCGCGTGGGCGATGGCGCATCGCAGATGCAGCGCACCCCGCAGACTCACGGCGACCTCCTGCGCACCGCGGCCAGTAGCGTGAGGTTCGAGGTCCGCGAGGGCGGCATCGGCGACTGCGATTGTCTCCCTGAGGGAGGCCTGGTGCAGTAGCGCGCCGCAACGGTCCCATGCCACACCGGCCTTGACCACCGGGTCGTTGAGTTGTGTCGCGGCGTGGGCCGCGATCTCGGCAGCAACCCACGCGAGATCCGGATAGCCGAGTTGATTCAGGCACATCCGTGCCGTGCGGGCTGCGTCGACCAGGAGCCGCAATGCCTCCTCGCGGTCCGGGCCGTGCGCCACCAGGAGCGCCGTATTGAGATCTTCGACCGATGCCGGAAGCAGTGTCGCGACTCGGGGTAGATTCGCCGCCTGCCGTGCCGCGTTGGTCGTGCGGGACCTCGTCCGCATTTCGCTGAGGTCGACCGCAGGGCCCTGCGGGCTCAGTCCGGGATGACCGGACAGGATCAGACCTGCTCGGCGCAGTCCGGTACGCAAGGCCGGGATGTGCGCGTGGGCGAGGCTGCCGCCGTTACGCTGCAGACGGTAGGGCTGCCCGAGAAGCCAGACCACGTCAACGTCGCACCGGTCTGCGATCGCACAGATGACGGAATAGCGGTCGAGAGGCATGCGTCCCTTCTCGACATGCTCCATCCACTTGTCGGTGCGGTCCAGGAAATCGGCGAGTTCACGCTGCGTCAGACCAGCCGCATTCCGGGCAATCTTGACGCGTGTGCCGATGTGTTCGTCGCTCGCGAGAGGCATACTTGCTCCGTTCTGACTCGACACCAGAACGGTACGCCGAACGGGCCCACGCGCGCACAAACCCGCGCGGGGCCCGTTCGTATCGGACCTTGGCCTCCGGGGACAGTTGCTGTCGGCCATGGATGTCAGGAGAACGAACCGCCTCTCCGGTTGAGCGAGACGGCGTTCCCAGCTGCGTCGGCGCCACCGGCAACCTGACGGGATCCCCGGGTCAGAGGCGGTAGGGAGCTGCCGCCGCGCGAAGTGCTACTCCTTCGTTTTTCCGTGAGTCCTCACCAGTGCCGGCCTGGCCGCAGGCCGACGCCCAGGGGAGCGCCGAGGGGCACGAGATACGAATACAGAGTTGTCTGTGCAACCTGCTTTCTGTAGGATCGGCCACGCCCTTGAGGTCAGCCGCCCTTCACTACCAGCAGGAGGCCAACTCCCCGTGGACTCAGGCAAGATCAAGGAGGCGTGGTCGGAACGGCTGGGCCGCATCACCGGATGCGCGCAGGCCGTGAGCGACTGCCACGAATGGACCGAGGACGGCGAGAGCGGCTACACGCTCACCGTTCCGGTCTCTACCGAACTCACCCAGAACTACCTGACATCGTGTGTGGACACCCTCGCCCGCGACGCGAACCGGCGTGTGGAGGTTCGCCCGGGCCCCGGACCCGGCCTGCTCGCGGTCATGGTCTGGGATGACGCGCCGGTCGCTGGAACCTGCGGCGCGCCGAGCCGGATCGAACCGGACGGCTTCACCGCCTACTGCGACCGCGACCCCTTCCACGGCGACCCGGTCGACGACGACCACTCCGTCAACCAGCACCACGCCATGATCCGATCCCGCTTCGGCGGCGAGCCCCAGGGAGAGCACTACTGGGACGTCGGCCCGCTGCACGTCATCCCTGAGACCCCTTACGGCATCGTCGACGTCCTGGAAGAACTGGCCCGCGCGGCGTCCGCGAAAGAGGGTGAGCAGGACCCGTCCACGAACGACCCGCGGAGCACCGAACCGAACACGGAGGACATCCGCAAGCGGCAGATTGCTGCACGCCTGGTGGCGCAGCTCGAATTCTTCGGCACCGCCACCCAGCAGGCTGCGGCCCGTGCCGAAGAGCTGATGGACCAGGCAGAACAGGAAATCGCGCACGCGCACGAGATCACCCTCCTTCGCCGCGCCCTGCATCAGAACCTGACCGAGGCAGCCTCCAACGCTCTCGGCGCGATCCACTCTCTGAAGGAACTCGCATCGAACCGGGTCTACGACGCCGAGTACGCGGACATGCGCAACACCGAAGACGTGGCCCACTTCGTCAACGAGGGCCGTCGCTTCCTGGTGGCTGCGCTCGCCCTGCTGCCCACCGACCAGAACGGGGACATGAAGTGACTACCGTCGACGGACGGAGCGTGGCGGCCGACGAGTCGAGCAAGGTGATCCTCGACCAGTCCAGGCCCGAAGGCCGCGCCATCGCCAACGCATTCCGCGCCGCTGTCGGCGACGCGCTCCCTGGGGATCCATGGGCCGGAGATGCTGCTGAGGCCCTCGGCAACCTCGTCACCGAGTTCGGCGTGGATCCGAACGGGCCTGTTTCCCAGGTCGACCAGGCGGGCGGCCGCACATGGGTGCAGGCCCTGCCTGACGCCGAGCTTCTCGCCGTACTCGCCGAGGCGACCATCGAGTTCACCGCGCGCGCCGAACAGGCTCTCGCTGAGCAGGTCCGCGCGGCACTCGCCACCTACTACGCGCCGGGGATCGTACGGGTCACCTTCACGGTTCCGCGCGGGCAACGCACCTTCACGGCCGCCGGCGCAGTGCTGCACCGCACCGACGGCACCGACTTCAACGATCACCTTCCGTGCGTGGACGATGACCTGGACCACTTCAGCCTGCTGCACAAGCCCGTTGCAGGCGCCACGCTGGAGGTCGTGCTCGCTCCGGAGGGCGACACCGTCACCTACCGCCCGCCTGGCCCGGCCCTCCGGGTCCTGTAGGACCCGTCGACACGCGAAGCCCCCGACCAGCGGCACCGGTTCGGGGGCTTCGTCGTGCCCGCAACGGCCAGCGGCCATTTAAGCCGCCAATTGGGCTCATAGCCGGGTGAAGAGGTGCGAAGCGTCATGCGGTCCACAACGGTCAGCCCAGCACGATGACGCACGCCTTCACCACCAGGACCTCGCTGGGCCGGTCGGGCTCGCCATCGCAGCCGACCCGACCGTCACGCAGGCCTGCCGCACGTCATCCGGCTGCAAGGGAGACCTCCGTGCCCCCGCTCCTCACCCCCAGCGCCACCACGATGCTGCTGGACGACGGCACTGCAACCCATACCCGCCGGGCGAACGAGGACGACTTCCCGCTCATCGAGGACCTCCACGCCCGATGCAGCCCGACCAGCCGCACCCAGCGCTACGGGACCCACCGCGCAGGTCTCACACCCGAGCAGTGGAACCGGCTCGTACAGCGGCCGCGCGGCCGCGTGCTGCTGACGACCCCGCACGACGCGCCGTCCTGTGCGGTGGCCATGACCAGCCTCGCCCAGGTGCCAGGCGAACCCGACGTCTGCGACCTCGCCATGCTCATCGCCGACCGCGCCCCGGACAACTACCAGGGCCGGGGCCTCGGCACCCGCCTGGCCGATCACTCCGCCGACCTGGCCCGCGAGCTGAACTTCCGTGCCCTGTCGGTCACTTCGTCCCCGGCCAACTGGCGGGTCTGGCAGATCGTTGAGCACCTCGGCGGCCCCGCGCTGCCCCACACCGCCCACCTGCGGACCATGGCGCTCCTCGGTGCACTGCCAACGGTCCTGGACACCGACGGCGCGATCGACCTCCGCATCCCTCTGTAAGGAGTACGCGATGTCACCCACCGTGCCGCCGACCCCGCACGTCCGGGCGGCCGCAGCACGCCGACCCTGCACCCGACGCACGGCGCCCGCCCCCGGGCTGGCCGTCTCCGTGGGTGCGCGATGACGGCGACAGCACACGCGCCCGTCGCGGCGCCCCCGGTCACCGAACGTCGGCTACTCACGGGCTTCTTCGCCGGGGCAGGGGCCGCGATGGCCGTCTGGGGAGCGCGCCTGCCAGCCGTCCAGGACACAGCACACCTCGGCGCCGGACGCCTGGCCCTGGTCCTCTTCGCCGCGGCGGCCGGCATGGTCGGCGGCCTTCAACTCGGTGGCCGCCTGGCGCACCGCCACGGCCCGTCGCGTCTCCTGGCCGGCCCCGGCGTGGCCTTCGGACTCACCCTGGTCCTGCTCGCCCAGTGCCGCACCCTCACCACCCTGATGATGGCCGCCCTCCTGTTCGGCATCACGCACGGCATCCTCGACGTCGGCATCAACTCCGCCGCAGTCAACTGCCAGAACGCCTACGGCCGGCCCATCATGGCGTCGCTGCACGCCGCGTACTCGCTGGGGGCCATGGGCGGCGCCGTCCTCGCCGCGTGCACGGCACGGGTCTCCTACTCCGCGATGTACACGGCGGTCGGCCTGCTCGTAGCGCTCGCAGCCGCCGCGACCTTGCCCACCATCCGTTCCGCGACCCAGCTGGATGAAGATCCCACGGTGGAGAGCGCTGCCCACCGCTCCACCGCTGTTTCCCGTCGCACGGTGTGGCTCCTGAGCGCCCTCGCGGCCGCCTGCTTGCTCGGCGAGGGAGCCGCCCTCGACTGGTCCGCAGTCCACCTGAGCGACCTGGGAGCATCCGACTCCGTCGCCGCCGCGACCTACGCCATCTACTCCGCGGCCATGGCCACGGGCCGTCTCCTGGGCGACCGGCTGACCTCACGGTACGGCGCACCCGCCGTCGTCCGCACAGGCGCCGTCGTGGCGGCCGGCGGTCTCGGCCTCTCACTGGCTGTCGGCACTGTCCCGGCGGCCCTCGCCGGATGGACGGCCCTCGGGCTGGGCCTGTCCATCACCGTGCCCTCGCTCATCACATCAGCCGGACGCGGTGGACCTCGCGCGGTTGGCACCGTCGCCGCGGTCGGCTACGTCGGCCTGGTCGCGGGCCCCGCGGCGATCGGCGCGCTGGCCTCCCTCACGTCCCTCCCCTTCGCCCTCGTCCTCCCCGCCGTCCTGGCGGCGGTCGTCGCCGTCACATCCCGCCACGCCCTGGAGCCCCGATGACATTCCCCGCCAGCAGTGCGTTCCCCAGCCCCTTCGAGGCAGTGATCCTCGACCACAACGGCGTCACCGGCGTACAGCCCGGCATCGATCAATGGGAACACCTCGCTGCCATGGCCGGCTGGCCCGCCGCCCGCCTCAGCGAGTTCCAGGAGCTGTTCTGGAAGCGACGCGAGGCATACGACGCCGGCGCGGTCAGCACGCCCGAGTTCTGGACCGGCATGGTGCGAGGCGCACGTCCCCTCACCGACGCCCTGGTCGAGGAACTCAGCGCGATGGACGTCTCGATGTGGATCCGCACAGACCCGGCCGTCCTCGACGCCCTGTACGCCACACGATCAGCCTGGAATGTCCCGATGGTGATGTTGTCGAACGCGCCGCTCGGCGTGGCCGATGCCCTGGACCGCAGCCCCTGGCGGCGCGACCTCATGTCGGCGGCCGTCTTCTCCGCACGCCTGGGGCTGAACAAACCCGACCCTGAGGCGTACAGAGCGGCCCTTGAGGCAGCCGGAGACCCCGATCCCCGCAGGACGCTTTTCGTCGATGATCGCCGCGACAACTGCGAGGCAGCCGCCGCTCTCGGACTGGCGACCCTGCACTACCAGGGAGATGCCGCAGACCTCGCCCGACGTCTGTCCCAGGGAAGTCCCCGACCCGCTGTTGCGCCGGCCCGCGTTCCCGCGGGAGCCGTCACGTCCTGACAGCCCGTACGGGCCCCGGGGGGAAGGTCCGCACGAGGTCTCGGCGGCGCGCCGCCGACAACCACCCACCTGCGAGCTATGGCTCCGCTCATCTCGACGAAGTCGACCGCCGAACCCCCTGTCAAGGAGAGCCCGCGATGCCCCCGACCTCCCGATCCACCGTCGTCACCAGCGACGGCGCCCACCTCGCCGTGTACACCGACGGCGACCCCGACGCGCCCGTGACCGTCGTCCTCGCGCACGGCTTCCTCGAGTCGGCGGACGCCTGGCGCGTGCAGACCCGCCACCTGGCCGGCCTCGGACACCGCGTCGTCCGCTACGACCAGCGCGCCCACGGCAACTCCACCGCCGGTGACGCCCCGGCCACCCTGCAGCGCCTGGGCGCCGACCTTGGCCGCGTCATCACCGCCGCGGCGCCCACCGGCCCGCTCGTGCTCGCAGGGCACAGCATGGGCGGAATGTCGATCATGGCGTTGGCTGCCCGTCAGCCCCACGTCCTCGCCGAGCGCCGCCCGCACGTCGCCCTGGTGTCCACCGCCTGCACGAAGGCCACCTTCACACCCGGTCGCGGCCCGCTGCACTGGGCCAAAGCCGTCTCCCGGGCCGCCTACGCCTACCCCATCTGCTGGATGCCGACGGCGGCCGACCGGGTACGCCGACGGCTTCCAGCCACCCATCTGTGGGCCCTCAGCCCCGACCGCGCCCACGACCAGAACGTTCCGCCGCCCTGCCGCGACGCCATCCACCACACGCCGGCCGCGCCGGTCGTCCAGGTGTGGCGGTCGCTGCGCGCGTACGACACAACCGGTGCCCTCCACGCACTCGACAACCTCGGCGACCGCGTGGAGATCCTCACCGGCGCCTGCGACGACATGATCCCGATGACGAAGACGCGCGAACTCGCCCAACAGCTTCCCCACGCCCGTCTGCACGAGCCCGTCCCGGGCGCCCGCCACCGCCTGCCGACCGACCGGCACGGGCGCACCGCCGTGACCGAGACGCTCACCCGCATGTGCCACGCCTCCCGGCCCGCGCTCGCCGCCGACCTGCTCGCCGGGTGACCGCACATGACCCCTGACCGGCCAGCCGCCGTCCGCCTCGGGCCCGACACGATGATGAACCTCCGGTTCGTGCAGGAGCCCACGATCCGCCGACACCGCCGCAATCCCGCGGGCTGGCTCGAGGAACTGGAGCCCGTCGCGGAGCGGCAGTTCCACGAGCACCTCCGTCTCACCACGGAGTGGTACCCCCACGAGTACGTGCCCTGGAGCCGGGCACAGAACTTCTCCGGCCCGTTGCACGGTCTCACCTGGCGACCGGAGCAGTCCGACCTGAGCCCGGCCGTACGGTCCTCCCTGATCACATGCGTGCTCACCAACACACCATGCGGGTGCTGGCCGACACCGTGCGCACCTTCCGCACGCCCGGGCACGCCGTGTCCGGCTTCGACCGGATGAGCGTCGGCATCGCGGCCTGTGGGATCTACAACCTGCGCGTCCACCACGACGACGTGCTCATGCCCTTCCTGCAGTCCCTCGGAGTCCCGCACCTGAAAGGCCTGGGACCGGACGGCGAAAGGGCCTGGGAGGAGCTGGGCACGTTCCTCGACGGCCTCAACCAGGCAGCGGTCTTCGAGGAGGAACAACTCGAGGCCCTGCGCCCCTGCTTGCGCCGGATCCCCGCGTAGGCCCGTCCTCCATGCTGAGGGCGGGAATCTGCCGCTATGACGTCGTCTCGGCTTGCGCCGTGCAGCATCCGTCGGGTCCCTGCCAGCGAAACTCGGGCAGGGAGCACGCATCGGTGTACTGGTGGCGGTCGTAGTACCCGTAGTGCTGTCGCACGTGGTCCATGTGCAGGTCGCAGTCGGCCGACGTGCTGATCGTTCCAGTGCGGGGGTTGGGCGGAGTCCAGGCGACGTGCCACGTGGCGCGGGCGCCGCAGGGCTCATCCCCGGGAGCTGCCACGAACGTGCAGCGGCCGGAGCCGTCCGGAGGGTGCCCCGGGCCGAGGAGGGGGGTGGCCATGGCCCAGGTCGGCAGCACCGACACGGCCGCGGACGGGGCGAGCACGATCGCTGCGCGCCGGCAGAACTCATCCAGACTCAGTTCGCGCCCGTCGGGATCACCGGTGTCGAAACGTGCCACGCATTCATAGTCGTCCGGGTCCTGGCCCCAACTCTCGTTTTCTTTCAGCAGCTGGGCCGTGCCCACGCCGGAGCGGTAGGACAGCAGGAGAAACTCCTCCCGGTCGTTCCAGGCCTCCCACTGGCAGTAGGTGTCCGGCAGCGCAGGCTCAGGTCGGCACGTCTGGTGGACACGTACCAGAACCTGGTTCATCGTCGCCTCCTTCCATATCGCATGTGTGCAGTTCGACGATGACAAGAGAGATACGGGCATCGCCGGCGGGTACCGGTTCACCCATGGCCGGATACGGGCCACTGAGATACCGGTCGTTGTCGTCCGGGAGAACACCGGCGTCCACCAGGCCGTCGACGTACGGCTTGGCGCTGTCCGCCCAGTTGCCCGGATCGCGCTGCCGCTCGACGGGCAGAGGATGCAGCACGTAGAAGACCGCTGCCCGCTGCAGCGGAGGGACGCGGACGACCCGGGCGGCGAGGGCCGCTTCCTCGCGCATGCGTTTGCGGAGCCGAGCCACTTCCCCCCAGTGCCGCCGCTGGTTGCTGTTCAGCAGTTCGGCCGCGGGCATGAGCAGGATCCACGACCTGCCGGCTCCGGCCAGCGCCTTGATCTCGGCAGTGAGGTCCGGGGGCGGCGGTTCCTGGGCGGTCATCCGTGATCGGGCCGTCTGAACCGCGGCCCGCCGTGCTGCTGGCTTGCTGGGACGGCGGCCGCCGTTGCGTCGGGCCTGCAGCTGCTCGAATTGCTTCGGGGTCAGGCGCCACATCGGCTGATCACTTCCGCTTCAGAAGCTTGGTGACAACGGTCGTACTTACCAGCGCGATCAAGTAGAACCAGCCGGCGCAGCCTTCTTCCTCTGCGTGCATCTCGGCGTGTTCCTCGCACACGGCGCAGGGCTCGGGGTCCCACCACCCGTGGATCTCGGCGTGGGCCTCACATACGAAGCAGGGCTCACGCGGCATGCGGGCGGGTCCCCTTCGTCTCTCGGCGCTCAGCGGCGACCTGTTCGCCCAGGCCGCCCTTGCGGAAGCGGCACTGCCCGCCGTGCCCCTCGACGATGTCGATCACCGCGGCGATGAGCGACCTCTCCTGAAGGCTCTCGGCGTCGCCGTCCCAGTCCGCGAGTCGGCCCAGGGCGCCGGCGGCTGCCTGGGCGTCATCGTCATGGCTGAACTCGGCGATGTAGACACCGGAATGGTGGGCGAGCCGCAGACCGTTCTCGTTCACTTCGGCCAACGCGTAGACGAAAAGGCCGGGCGTGGCAGTGGGACAGGCGGTGACCGTGACTCCTGAACTGAGGCGGAGGGGGACTGTGTTGTCGGGCATGCAGCGGACGCTCCTCATCCCTTGCCGGTCATGGGCTGTGCGGTCTCCCACCATACCAATGTGGGTTGCATGAACAACGCTAGTTCTCGTCAATGGACGGTCCCGGCCGCGCCTTTTCGCTGTCACAGCTCGTCGGCGCGGACGTGTCCGGGTGCCGGTTTACCGACGCGGTAGCTGAGGCCGCAGCAGGCGGTGCAGCGCTGGGTCAGGGGGTCGATCCGGTGCCCTCCGTCGGGCACGGCGTCGCATACGACGGGCACCGCGAGCGTGTCGAGGACCTGGTACGCCGCGGTCGCCAGGGCGGAACGGGTCGGGTCGCTGCCGTCGTGCATCGTGAGCGACCGGACGAAGGCGAGCAGCCGGCTCCGGTCCCCGGCCTGCCGCAGCAGGAGGTCGGCCTCCTCGTCGTGATCGAGCGACATCAGATAGGCGGCGGTCTCGTCAACGTCGTTGCCAACGGCCATGGCGATGTGACCTCCCAGGATTGAAGAAGGGGGCAGAGACACGGACGGGCACCGCCCTGCGCCTCGGTGAAGCTGAGGCCGCAGGGCGGGGCGAGTTTCGGGGTGCGCTGGATCTGTCAGGCGGTCCGCGCCAGGGGAGGCCGGGAAGTGCATCCGGCCGTCAGGCCCAGGACTTCGGCGACGGGCCGGGCGCCCGGTGCCAGGTGTGCGGGCACCTCGTCGCCGCCCTCGTCGAGGACGAGGCCGCGCCGCGCCAGGCCGGCCGCGTAGGCTTCGCGGCGCTCCCGCTCGGCGCGCCGTTCGTTCTCGATCTGCAGCTGACGGAGCGTCTCGTCGCGCAGCCGGAGAATCTCGAACACGCCACGCTCCAGTCGGCGGCAGTGCCACATGGCGAGCAGCCAGTCCATCTGAACGTGGCTGTCGTACCACTCGGCGACCAGGACGCAGGAGCGCGCCATGACGCGCCCGATGTGCTGTCCGGTTGCGTCGTAGACCTGCCAGCCGCGCAGGGGCATGAGGCCGGTACGGTCTTCCGGGAGTTGCAGGGCCTCGACGTCCTCGGTGACAAGTTCGGCCGGGGTCATCGGGACGGCGGTCACCTGCTCGCCGCCCACACGGAAGACCTGGAGCGGGGAGCGGAGACGAGAGGCGGTGACCATCAGGGTGACCTCCTTGAGGAGTGATGAGGGGAGCGGGGAGACGGCTCGGACGTACAGGGGGCCGTCGCCAGGGCGTAGGTCCCTCGCCTCTGGTGACCTCAGGCTCCGCAGCCTACCGAATATGAAGTTGTCCAGTCAACGCCATATATCGGGTTGGGTTGATAGCCACGGGAGTTGCGGGCTCAGCGAGCCGCGGATCCGCCGTCAGGGCGCGACGGCGGATCCGCGGCATGCTGCTGTGACCCGTCATGAACTCGCGAGCAGTAGTCCCAGCGCCACAGCCGTATCCGGGTAGAGCCCGGCGAGCACGGCGCCCTCCGCGTCGGAGTCGGCTGTCTCCCATGTCCCACCGCAGCCCAGCAGGTCGGCCACAGCGTCACATGTGGCGGGGTGCGCGGCGAGCAGCACTCCACTGCGGCCGGAGCGGCGTGCAGCCACGGGCGCGGTGTCGGTCCGGCCGTGCCACGGCGGCACCCACTCGTCCAGGTCCGCGAGACGGCCGGGGAAGATGCGCCCCGCCTCGCGGGTCAGCAAGGGGGCGAGGTCGGCGCCGCCGGAGCGCAGGGTCGTGATCAGGGTCGGCAGCCAGGGCAGCAGGACCGGGTCGGGCAGACGGGCGAACGCGTTCGACACCGCTTCCACGACGAAGTCCGTCAGGCCCGGGACGGGCACCAGAGCCTGCAGGAAGCCGCTGAGGTAGCGCGGATAGGCTGGCACGACCAGGGGGTTGCTCAGCAGGTCGTCACACCGGGAGCGAAGTTCCGCGCGGGAGAGCTGCCCGAGCTGTACTTCGGCCGCCCACAGCAGGGCCACCCTGGACGGCTCCTGCGGATGTGACTGGGCAAGGGCCAGTTCCAGTTGGGCCCGGTCACAGCCGAGCGACAACGCGAGGCTCTCCATGCTGAACAGGAAGCCGAGCATCGCGGCGACCTGCCGGACGGTGGCGTCCTCGTCAATGAACGCCGTCGGCAAAAGCGTGCAGTAGTGGGCGTATCCGGTCTTGACGAAGGACTGGATCCACGGCGGCAGCTCCGGCTCGTTGGTGCGGTAGTAGGCCAGCAGCCGCCGTACCCGGCGCAGCACCTCGGGCGCACCGTCGACGCTGCGTTCGGCGGAGAGTACCTCCAGGGCGCGGGTGCCCAGTTCGTCGGCGAGGCGGCGGCTGCGCAGGTACAGCGTGGCGTCCTCCACGGCTTGGAGGACGGCCGCCGTGGTCGCCTGCGGACCGTACGCCGTACGCCGAAGACGCTGCTCCAGGACCTGCTCGATGCTGACGCCCTCATAGCCGAGTTCGATGAGGGCACGCTGGTGGGTGCCCAGCGCGAGGTCCCACGACTCCTGGATCGGCCGCTCGCCGAGCCGCCGCTCACCCATGATCGGCCGCGCGGCGCCCTGCGGCATCAGGTAGCGCAGCATCCACAGGACGTCGGAGCACCGCTCCAGGTCCGGCTGGGCGGCGATATCCAGCAGCGCCCGCTGTACGCCGCGCTGCTGGAGCTTCAGGTTGAGCGGCGCGAGCCGGTCGTGCACGTCGCGGGCCAGGGGAGGCAGAGCGTCGTAGCCGACCTGGCCGACCCGGTCGCCGCCCATCATGATCTCCACGATGCGGCGGACGTCGCGGCGACCGGGGACGGTGTCCTTCTCGATGCAGGTGACGGCCGCGTCCTGGAAGTCGTACGGCGTCGGCCGGACGCGATCACGCATCCCGGCCAGCAGGATCGACGTCTCGAACACGGCGATGGCGTCGGCGGTGGAGGCGAGGTAGCCGTTGCGGCGCGCGGCGCGTACGACCTCCACCGACCAGCCGAGCAGTTCGGCCTCGTCCAGAGGGTCCAGGGCGGGCGGCTTCTGCAGAAACCCGGTCAGCTTGTCGGAGGCGGGAATCTCCGGCACGGGGGCGGCTGCGGCCACGGTCTTCTTGGCCCTCGGCTTCTTCGCCCCCGCCTGACCCGCGAGCTGGTGCGGGCGCACACGCGTGCGCTTGAGGTTCTTCGCCCACTCCGTCGCCGCGATCGACACCGAGCCGGCGGCGAGGCCGAACTGTGCCTCGATCGCCGCGTGGCTGGACGGGATGAGGCCGTGCTGCCACTTGGTGCCGGTGGGCGGGCTGATGGTGAAGGTGTCGCTGCCGTGGACACCGAACTCGGCTACCCGGCTGGCGGCGTGGAAGGCACCGCAGACGTAGAGGCCGTCGGCGGGATCGGTGCCGGTCGTGGCGAGGTGTTCCCGCATCCGGGTCCACATGTACCGCTCGCGGTCCTCGTCCACGCGAACCCGGGACAGGTCCCCGGGAGCGAGGCGGCGGAACAGGCTGCCGATCAGGAGCATGACCTGGCGGTAGGTGTCGTGGTCGCTGTCGCCGAGCGGCAGTTCGACGTACTGGTGCCACCACTCCGACCAGTGGCGGACCCGGCCGTGGCGCAGCAGGTGCTCCTCCAGTTCGGCGAAGCGCGGGCGCAGGTCGCCCAGCTCGACACCGACCGCGTCGCCGTGCAGCGCGGCCTCTTCCTCGGGGGGCGGTGCGTCGGGCTCGGCCGGCGCCGAGGAGCGCGCTCCGCGCGGGTCCCACTGGAAGACGTGGTCCGAGGAGCGGTCGACCAGGACCAGCTCGACGCCTGGGGTGCCCAGCGCGTAGGCGATCGCCTGGTACTCGGCGGAGGCTTCGGTGATCGGGGCGACGACTGACAGCGGGGACCACTCGGCCGGGAAACCGTCGACTTCGCTCGCGAAGGCCTGCACGGCCACCGGCAGCTTGCAGTTGCGGAGTTCCGGCAGCAGCGGCGCCATGTCCTCGCACAGTTCCAGGTACACGACCTTGGGCTGCTTCTCCCGCAGGCGGCGGGCCATGGCGATCGCGGAGGCGGGGGAGTGGTGGCAGACGGGGAAGATCTCCAGTGGTTCGCGTACGGCGCGGTCGACGTCGTCGACGATGCCCAGGAGGATGCCCTCCAGCGCGTCCGCTCCTCCGGCGAAGGTCTGGGCCGCCTGCTGCAGCTGGGCGCTCAGGGCGGTGAACGTTCCCTCGCTCACGGCGCTCACGACAGGGTGGCAATCGCGTCGCGGCCGCCGTCCAGGAACTCCGTCCAGGAACCGCCCTTGTCCCTGCTGCGCGGCTCGACGACGCCGTGCAGGTACTTGCTGAGGATGGCCAGGTCCTCGGGGGCGCGCCGGGCGAGGGAGCCGACGAGGGAGGAGGCGAGGGTGTGGGCGGTCAGGACGCGTTCGCCGAAGAAGTTGCTGTGCAGGATCGCGTCCTCCAGGACGCCGATCTGCTCGGCGCTCGACAGTGCGGACTCCAGCTTCTCGTCGTCGCTGCCCGCCGCGGCGGCGGAGGCGCGCAGATCGGCGAAGCTCTGCAGCAGCACGTCGAGCAGGGTCGGCGGGACGTCCAGCTCGATCTGGTGGCGGCGCAGGAGTTCCTCGGTGCGGAAGCGGACGATCTCCGCCTCGCTCTTCTTGTTGGTGACGACGGGGATGCGGACGAAGTTGAAGCGGCGCTTGAGGGCGGAGGAGAGGTCGTTGACGCCCCGGTCGCGGCTGTTGGCGGTGGCGATGACGGAGAAGCCGGGCTTGGCGAAGACGATGTTGTCGCCGTCGGCGCCGTCGAGTTCGGGGACGGAGATGTACTTCTCCGACAGGATGGAGATCAGCGCGTCCTGGACGTCGCTCGTGGAGCGGGTGAGCTCCTCGAAGCGGCCGATGGTGCCGGTCTCCATTGCGGTCATGATCGGTGAGGGGATCATCGACTGCCGGGACTGGCCCTTGGCGATCACCATGGACACGTTCCAGGAGTACTTGATGTGGTCCTCGGTGGTGCCGGCTGTGCCCTGGACGACCTGGGTGGAGTTGCGGCAGATCGCAGCGGCTAGCAGTTCGGCGAGCCAGGACTTGCCGGTGCCGGGGTCGCCGATGAGCAGCAGGCCGCGGTCGGAGGCAAGGGTGACGATGGAGCGCTCGACGAAGCTGCGGTCGCCGTACCACTTCTGGGAGATGTCCCGGTCGAGGCCATCGGCGCGTTCGGAGCCGAGGATGAACAGGCGGACCATCTTCGGGGACAGGCGCCAGGAGAACGGCTTGGGGTTGTTGTCGACGGACTCCAGCCAGTCGAGTTCCTCGGCGTACGCGATCTCGGCGGGGGCGCGCAACATCTCGGGCATGTCAGGGCCTTTCGAGTGGGTGAACGTCGGTGGGGTCGTGCAGGAAGCGGCGTCTGCGGGGCGGCGGCTAGGCAAGGCGGGCCTTGAGTTCGTGGACGAGCTTGCGGATGTGTCCGGAGATCACCGGCGTGCCGAGGTCTTTGAAGCGCTCCCGGAACCACGGGTTGACGCTGCCGCCGCCGGAACTGGTCACTGAGCCGACCGGGATGAACGTGGCCCCGGAGCGGTGAATGGCGGCCATGGCTTCGAACAGCGGCTCGCACTGCCACTCGTAGAAGTCGCTGATCCACACCACGACGGTGTTCTTGGGCTCGGCGATCTTCGGCTGGGCCAGGGCCATGGCGACGGTGCCGTCGGTGCCGCCGCCGAGGTTGGTGCGCAGCAGGGTCTCGAAGGGGTCGTGCACCCAGGGCGTGAGGTCGAGTGCCTGGGTGTCGTAGGCGATCAGGTGGACGTCGACCTTCGGCAGTCCGGCGAAGATCGAGGCGAGGATGGTGCAGTTGACCATCGAGTCGACCATGGAGCCGGACTGGTCCACGGCCACGATCAGCCGCTGGGGCGTCGTCTTGCGGGCGGTGTGCCGGTAGTAGAGGCGGTCGACGTACAGCCGCTCCTCCTCCGGGTCCCAGTTGGTGAGGTTCTTCCAGATCGTGCGATTGAGGTCGAGGTTGCGGAACACGCGCTTGGGCGGGACCGAGCGGTCGACGGCGCCGACCGTGGCCTTCTCCACCTGGGTGCGCAGCACTTCGGCGACCTCGTCGACGAAGCGGCGGATCAGGGCCTTGGCGTTGGCCAGGGCGACACCGGACAGGTTGTTCTTGTCGCGCAGCAACTGCTCGATGAGCGACATGCTCGGGGTCAGCTGAGCGGCGAGCTTGGAGTCGGCGAGGACTTCGCGCAGCCGCATCCGCTTGACGAGGTCGGCCTCGATGGCGCCGAGTTCGGGCCCGATGGCCGGGATCAGCCGGCTGAGGTCGGGGGTCGTACCGCGGCCGGTCCCGGTCGGGCTGGCCCCTGCCTCTCCTGTGTCTGTTCCGGAGCTTCTGCCTGCCTGGCCGCCGCGCAAGTCGCCGGGCTTGCAGCCGAGCGCGCGCTCAAGCCAGCCCGCGTCGGACTGCCAGCGAGACAGCTGCTCGGCGGTGACCGTTCCGGAGCCGGAGCTGAAGGCGTTGAGCAGCACCTTCGAAGCCAGCGCCGCTCGCCGTACTTCGGCGGCCCGGTCCCGGGCACCGTCGTCAGGCTCGGGTGTCATCAGGCCGTCGAACTCGGCGGCCAGTTCCGGGTGGCGCTGCACGATCGAGTCGATGGAGGCCCGGGGATCCAGCAGGGCCGGGGGCAGGCCGATGTCCTCGACGACGGCGAGGCTCGCCGACTCCAGCGGGGCCTGCTCCTCGGGGTCGAAGAGCCGGGCCAGCAACCGCCAGTACAGGACCTGACGCCGGTTCTCGTCGGAGTCCACCGCGTGGCTCTCAGGGCTCGCCGGGACCGTGCCCGGCTGGTCGGTGTCCGTGGTGTGTTCGGTCATTTCCGCAGCAGCCTCCCGGCCCGCTCTCGCAGCACCGCCACGGTGTCGGTGGCGGCCTTCTCCGCCTTGGCACCGGCCTTGTCGGTCGTGCCCCCTGCCCATGCCCCGGCGTGCACGGCGACTGTCGTGTGCCGCACGGTCGTCTCCACGGCCAGCGGCTGGACGTGATACATCCCGGCGTCCCAGCGCAGCAGGCCGATGCACGCGCTCGACGCGGCGACGGCTTCGGGGGTGAGCGGGCCGGCAGTCGGGATGCGGTCGGTGTCGACGGGGAGGGGGTGTCCGGCGATGGTGAACGTCAGTGCGCCGTCGTTGCGTTGGGCGGTGTAGCCCTGGAGGAACACGGGAGCTGCGATGCGCGCCGGGTGCCGGTCCAGCGGAGCGGTTGCCGAGGCGGTGGCGGTGGGAAGGGCGACGCGGGCGGTGGTGAAGCCGTCGGCGGGCTGGCCCGGGCGCGCCCGCTCGTCGCTCCAGATCAGGTCGCCTTCGGCGGTGATCGGCATGTCGGTCAGGTTCATTGAGAGGCCTTCGCCGACGGCTGCGAGCAGCGACATGTGCGGGCGCAGCAGCTGCCAGATGCCTGCTCCGACGACCGTGTCGGGCTTCGGCACCGACATGTTCGCGCGCACCAGGCGGGCGGGCGTGCCGTCGGCGGGCTCGAACACGGCGTGGACCTGGGCCTGGGCGGCGGTCGCGTGCTCGTGTAGGTCGACCCCAAGAGGCAGCAGACGGCCCGTGGCGGTCTCGGTCGTGGTCGCGGCCAGGGCGCCGGGCAGCGTGAGGAGCATCGCTCGTGACCACAGGTCGCCCCAGCGGCGTGCCGGGATCCGTTCCAGGGTCGCGCCCGGGCAGGAGGCGGCGAGTTCGGCGGCGAAGCCGTCGAGGAGGAGCGACAGGCGGCGCAGGGACGGGTCCGGGAGCATCGCGGAGACCACCTGCGCCGATCCGGCGATCAGGTCGTGGTCGATCCCCTGCCATCCGGTGCGCGCCAGATCGGCCAGCCAGGAGTGGGCGGCGGCCAGCAGGTTCGCTCCCCGAGGTTCTCCCGGCACGTGGGCGGTCTGCTCGCTGCGGCTTCGGCCGCTGGCCTCCTCGATGCGCGTCATGAGCGCGTCGTGGGCGGAGCCGAGCAGTGCCGTACGGGCACCGGCCAGGACGGCGAAGTGGTCCTCGCTCGCTGCTCCCGTCGTCGCCTTCTCCGCTGCCTCGGCGACCCGGGCGGCCAGCGGCGTACCCGAGACGGCGGCCGCGAGCTCGGTCAGTGCGGCGGAGTGGGCGGGCTGGGGACGGAGCAGGCCGGCGACGAGAACCCGGTCGAAGCCGTCGACCGCCGCGAGGGCTTCGTCCATCCCGTCGATGGCCTCTGTGAGCAGGTCGGCACGCATCAGGCCACCGCCCTTGTCGGCGGGAAGAAGTGCATCTCCGGCAGCGGCTCTGCGGTCGGGCCGAGTTCGAGGTACGCCAGGTGGCGCAGGAACCGGCTGAAGACCGGCGCGGCGGCCGTGCGGTCCGCCTTCGACGGACGGGAGCTGGCCATGGTGTGCTCGAGGACGTGTGCGCTCTGCTCCGCTGGCGCCGTGTCGATCCGCAGATAGCGGGTGACGCGTTCGGCGCCGTACTGCAACACCGCCTCGCCCACCAGGGCCCGGATGTGGTTGCAGAAGCCTCCCCGGGCGCCGCCGCAGGGCCGGTTGTTGTTGGTGCTGCATGCGTACGCGAAGTCGCCGGCCGCGATCGACGAGACGTACACCCGCCCGACGTCCGAACCGCTGGACACCACGCCCTGCAAGCGTCCGTCGGCCAGTTCGACGAACGGGACCTTGGCGAGCTTTCGCGGCCGGGCAGGTTGTATCACCCGGGCCGTGCTCGACTTCTCCCAAGCGGACAACGGCACCATCTCCAATGGATCTAGGGGGCCCGCGCCATTGGGCGGGGCGCAGCTGAAACTACGTGCGGGCACTGACATCGCCGCTGACGGCCGGGACTTGCGGGTGCCTGGCAGTGCGGCGCTGGGGCATTCAGGCGCGACTGTGGGGAGTTGCGGTCCTGGTTCCGGGGCTCCGCGGGGTCGGGACCGCTGTAAGAGCGCTGCTTCGTGTGCAGGGATCACATTCTACCGGAATGGGAGTTGTCTGGACAACTCCGAATGCCGGGTCTGGTCGGGCAAGGCCGAGAGCCAGGGTGACCAGGCGGCACCCGACCCTGCCCTGTCGCCGGTCGGGTCCGGCGGCGCAGGAGGTTGCCTCCCGCCCCGCCGGAGCCTGGAACCGGTGGCCGCCCGTGGGCAGTGTCAGGGTCAGTTGATGTAGTCGGCGACGAGTTCGGCGAATGCTTCCGGGGTGAGGACCGTGACGCCCAACTCCTCGGCCTTGACGGCCTTCGAACTCGGCCTGCCGCCTGCCGACGGGGCGGAAACCAGGTAGTGGGTCTTGGCGCTGACGCTGCTGCCCGCGCGCCCGCCCGCCCTCTCGATGAGGGCGTTCATCTCCGGCCGACTCAGGCTTTCCAGGGGCCCGCTCATCTTGCCGGTCACCACGACGACCTTGCCAGTTAGCGGTCCCTGACCGCCCGCCTCCGCCTCCTCCTGCGGTTCTTTCAGGTTGACGCCCGCCTCGGCGAGCTTGTCGATGACCGTGGCGAGCGCGGCGACCTCCTCGACGATGACCGGTGCCTTCTCCGGGCCGATACCTTCCACGGCCTGCATGGCCAGAGCGTCGGCCTGGCGGATGGCGTCCATCGTGACGAAGTGCCGGGCGATACGGCGGGACAGGCTGCGACCGGTACCCAGCACGCCGAGCGCGCAGAAGATGCGGCTGAGCGGGCGGGACTTTGCCGCCTGGATCTGCTCCGCGATCTTGACGGCTCGCTTGGTGCTGCCGGAGGCGGCCGTGAGCTGTTCCAGCGAGAGGGTGAAGAGGTCGGCCACGTCCGCTACGACACCGGATTTGACCAGGGCCTTGACGTAGGTCTTGCCCAGGCCGTCGATGTCGAGCATCTCGCGACCGGCGGCGTACTCGATCAGCGCGGGCAGCGCGCAGGCCGTGCCCTTTGCGCAGCGCCATCGCTCCTGGCTCCGGTCGATTTCCCCGCCGCAGTTGGGGCACGCCATGGGCAGCGGCACCTCTTTCGCGCCCGCGGGGCGGCGCTCGACCACGGCGGCCTGGAGGCGTGGGATAATTTCGCCCGCTTTGTACACGATTACCGTGTCGCCCAGGTGCAGATCGCGGCGGCGGATGTCGGCGGGGTTGTGCAAGGTGGCCCGGGTGACCGTGGACCCGGCGATCTCGACCGGAGTGAGCACGGCGGTCGGGGCGAGGACCCCGGTACGGCCGACCGCCCAGACCACGTCCTCCAGTACCGTCTGCCGTTCGACGGCCGGAAACTTAAAAGCGATGGAATAGTGCGGGAAGCGGCTGCCGACTCCCGCTGCGGCCTGCTCGGCCGCGTTGTTGAGCCGGATCACGACACCGTCGATTCCGAACGGCAGGTTCGGGCGCATGACGGCGATCTCGTCGACCTTCTGCTGCACCTCGGCGAGCGTGTCGACGACGTGCAGCCCGGCGGGGGTGACCGCGGTCGTCTGCACCCCGGCCTCGGCGACCGCAGCCATGATCTCGGCGTGGGTTGCTGCGGCGGGCAGGAACGCGCCTCCGTTGAGTTCGACCGCGCCGTACGCCCAGAACGTCATCCGCAGACGGTACGGACGGTCTTTCGCCCGCAGGGTGCCGGCCGTGCCGTTGCGGGGATTGGCGAAGACATCCGCCTTGTAGCGGGTGCGGACCTCGTTGGCGGCTTCAAATTGGGCTTGCGTGAAAAGGACCTCGCCGCGCACCTCGACCGTGACCGGGACCGGAAGCTGCTCGGGGAGACCGTCGATCTGGCCGATGTTGTGGCTGATGTCCTCACCGTGACTGCCGTCACCGCGGGTGATGATCTGCACCAGCCGACCGGACTGGTACCGGGCAGCGACGGCCGCGCCGTCCATCTTCAGATCGACCACGTACCCACCGACGGGCGCATGGCCCAGGCGGCGCTGGACGGAAGCGCCCCACTCGACCAGTTCCTCGGCGTTGAAGACGTTGTCGAGGCTGAGCAGACGGCTGGTGTGCGCGACGTCCCCGACCGGGGCAGCGCCGTCGCCGACCTTGCCGGTGGGGGAGTCCGGGTCGACGTCCTCGGGGTGCTCCGCCTCCCAGGCCAGCGCGGATCGGCGCAACGCGTCGTAGGCGGCGTCGTCCAGTGGGCTGTTGCCGTCGCCGTAGTACGCCCGCGACGATTCGCGCAGGCGATTGAGCGCGGCCTCGTAGTCGGCGCGGCTGGTCAGCGCCTCATCGGCGGGGAGAGTTGTCATGCAGATGATCCTCTCGTGGGGGACTGACAATGCCCGGCCGCTGAGCGAGCGGCAGTGCTCGCTCAGCGGCCGGAAGGGGGAGGAGGCGTAGCTCGGCGGTTACTGGCGGGGCCTCTCGTAGCGGGTGCGGACCGTGTCTTCCTCGACGGTGAGGATGCAGTGGGCCTGCCAGTCGCAGCAGTACTCGACCTGACCGTGGAGTTCGCCGTTGACGTGGTGGTCGAAGGTGAAGGTGCTGAAGTCCACCTGGTCGGGACGCTGCGAGGAGTCGGCAAGGTGTTGTGCGACGGCACCCGGGCGCAGGAAGTGGTCCACGATGTACTGAAGCCACTCATCCGCGTGGTCGAAGCTCGTACTGCCGTCCCAGCGAATGCCGGCACCGTCGTCGGTGGGCTCCCAGTTGCATGACAGGCCCGGTTGCCCTTCGTGGGGCCGGTTGTAGTCCACAGGTCCGAGGTCGTCGTAGGGAACGTCCTCGCGCGTGGAGTAAGGGCCTTCGCGGCGGCGCATCCGGCGGCTGGCGGAGAAGCTGCGCAGGAACGCGGTTTCCTGTGGGTTGAGGGGCGGGCTGACCGTGAGGGTGCCGGTAGGAGGGGCGCTGAAATCCACGGGCCTCGCTCCTTCTGGTGGAGTGGATGCGCAGAGGTGGCGGCGCCAAGGGTGAGCCCAGCGGTATCAGAGAGGCTGCCCAGCGTGTGATCTGTAGGAGGCGCCTGGTGAACCTTGGCCTCACGTGGGCGGGCTGCCATCCTATCGAAACACGAGTTGTCGATGCAACTCTATATCTGATGCTTCTTGGGGTACGGGTAGGTGGTGACGGAGCCCGGGCTGTTCCCAGGGTCGTGGCGCCTGCGGGGCCCTATCCATGCCCTGTACCGGTGGTTGCCGCCGTGGTGCATCACGGTCGCCCCGATGGTGTGCAGGGTCTCGTCCAGCCACGGCCGGCCTGGCTCGCCCGGGTCGCGAGGCCGGGCGCCGAACGCGACCAGGCGCTGTTCGACCCCGCCGTGGCCGCTCCCGGCGGCACGTCCGGCGGCGCACACCTTGGCGATGGCGCGGTCGGTGAGGATGGAGGCGTCCGGCAGGACGGTCAGGCGCCGCGGACTGGTCCGGCCCAGGTACTCCATCCCCTTGGCCTGGTAAATGGTCCCGTAATGTCCTGGATGTACGAGTTCAGGACCGGTGGGTGTGATGCGCTCACGGGGCTCCGGATCGCTGTGCGCCACGATCCCCAGAACGTTCCGCGCGGCTGCCAGGCGAAAGGCCCTGGCCTGGAACCATGTCTCCGCGTTGGCGAACACCTCGTCCAGCAGAACCAGCCGGTTCAACTCCAGGGACTCGACGTACGGTTCGAGCCGTTTGAACGGCCCTCGCAGAACACCAACATGCATGGGGATGCCCAGGGTGAGCACGCCCACCAGCACGCCGTCCTTGGTGTTCGCGGCGGTGTCGAACAGGCCGTAGGCGAATCGGACTGCGGGCCAGGAACCACTGTAGTGGTGCGCGAGGACGAACTCTTTGGCAGAGCCGATCTGCTCCTTCGGCAGTTCCCGGACCGCGTAGCGTGCCGGATCGAAGCCGCCCTCGTGGATCGGCCGCCAGCTATGGCGGCGATCCCGCCAGCGCTGGCACACCTCCCCCGACTCGATCTGCTCCTGGACATACAGCGCGGCCGACATCAGCGATCCCCTGTGGGGGCGGCGGCGCGGACGATCTCCTCGGTTGCTTCGGCGCCGTACTGCGCGACGAGGTAGCTCACCTGCCGGGCGAGGCCCTGGTTGTTGACGTCGTCGGCGGCCTGGCGGCCGGCCTCGTCGTAGATAGCGTCGGCCGCCTCGGGTGAGTCCGCCGCGCTGGTGTCGTTGCACTCGTCGCTCGCGTAGCGTGCGGCCGCGTCGTGCACGGCCTCATCGAGGTCTGCGGGCTCGACGCCCAGCGACTCGGTGAGAGCCAGCAGGTGCGCGCTGGCCTCGGCGTCGGCGGGGGTGAGAGGGGCATCGGATTCGATGTCCACCTCGGGGCCCTCCGCGCGGTGCTCGCCTCCGTGCTGCTGGACGAACTCACGCAGCAGAGCCACGTCCAGCCAGGAGTAGTGGCCGGAGCCGAGCGCTCCGTCCTCGTAGCGATTCCAGTTCTCCGGTCCGCAGATCCCCGCGGGCAGTGTGACCTCCACGGCCGCGTAGGTGTCCGTGTCGAGGTGCTTGAGGCAGCGGGCGACGGGGTTGGCGAGGACGGAGATGATGACGCCGTCGGCCAGCCGGATCCGGCAGGGCTGTTCGCCGGTGCCGTGTCCGACCAGGTGGTCCAGCACGGGGGAGTTCAACGCGGTGCTCCTTCGAGTGGGCGGTGACGCGATGCCCGTCGGGCCGGCTCGGCCTTCGACGGCGGCGTTGTAGCAGCCGAGACAGGCAGGACCGTCGCGAAGCGTCGTTTCGGGGTGGGAGGAGGCGTCGCAGACGCCGGGCCTGGTCGGGTGGTTGCCCCAGCAGTGGCACGTGCAGGTCTCGGTGCCGAGTTCGAGCCGCGTGAGGTCGTACGACGGCTCCTGGGGGAGCACCCCCGTCCGGGCCCACTCCTGGGCCTGCCAGGACATGTACCGGATTGCCTCGTCGAGCCAGCTGGGATTCTCGGATTGGAGGGTCATGCGGGCCCTCGCGTATGGCGGTCGGGAACGGGAACGAGGAACACAGCGCTGGAGAAGTCCAGGTGGATCTGGTCGCCGATCCAGTTCAGGGCGTAGCGCAGGTGACGGCGGCGCAGCGCGGTTGTCACTTCGAGGACGATGCCGTCGGCGCGGTGACCGTTCGGCTCGAGGACGAGGCGGCCGTGGTCGTCCTCGGTGACGTCGAGCCAGCTCGGGGCGTAGCGCTGCCACCAGGAGAGCGGACGGGGGAAGCCGGGCGCGCCTCGGGCCGCGAGCCTCTCCGACAACCGGACTTCGGACTGGTCGATCACGAGTTTCTGCACAACTCCTCCTGCGGTGAGGCTGGTAGTGCGATGGGAGCGGGCACGCGCGCTGTGCCGGTGGGGTGCGGGGCCCCACCGGCACGAGCGCACGGTTCGGTCGCCGGGCTACGGCGCATTCGTCGAGGCGACTCGGCGCGGCCGCGCCTACCGCAGGCCGCCCGTCACCCACGACGCCGTGCGGACGACCGGCTGTGCGGAGCGCATCGACTCGGCGTAGAGCCGGGTGGTGAGCTCCGCCGCCTCCTCGGCGGTGCGATGGGAAGCCGGCACGGCGGTGCCTCCGGCCATGTGGGCGTGGACACTCGCCAGCCCCAGCCTGCGCTGCCACGGCCCCTGGTCGGCCTCAACGGCCTGGATCCGCGCGGTGGGACAGATCGTCGTGACGTTGCGGAGGAAGAACCCGCTCCAGGAGGTGAAGTACCCGTCGCCGAGCCGGTATCCGAGGGCCCTGTGGAAGGGGGTGGCCATCCTGGCCTTCGACGGTGCCGGGAGGGGATCGTGCAGGTGCGCCACGGCGTCCGGGCCCAGGAGGTGGAGGACCATCTTCTCGGCCACCGAACGGGGACAGACGGGCACGAGCAGGCCGGGGACGGGCACTCCCGCGACGGCGATCCTGACCTCGACCCAGTCGAACCTGCGCCACAGGACCGGCTGATGGATTTCGATCGAGGCAACGCGGGTGTCCCGGTAGGTGCACTGCTGGGTGTCGAACATGCCGAAGTCGGTGCGGTAGCTGCCCTCAGCGGTCCGGGTGACGGACCACCCGCTGCAGACGAAGAGTTTCTCGCCGGTCAGCCGCCAGAGCTTGGGGACGAACCCGATCAGGGTGGAGAGCGCGAACACTTCGCCCGACAGGACGTACGGGAGGAGGCCGAAGACAGCGAGGACGAGGGAGGAGAGGTTGGTGCCGACGTCGAGGAGCAGGGCGAGCACGAGGTGTGCCGGCTTCACCTGGTAGAGCTTCTCGTCACCGGTGTCCTCGGAGAGAATGCGCGCCTTGAGCGTGCGTGCCTGGTTGAGGGTGAGGTAGGACAACTCCATCGTCGTGCCGGACATGACGACCTGAAGGGTGCAGACGCCGATGAGCTTGCCGAGGAAGGGCCGGTCGATGTTGACGCTCTGCACGTGGTGGAGCTCGCAGTCGCGCCGGACTTTGAACAGCAGGCCGTTGCGGTAGCGGAGCACGTCGCCGTCGAGGCTGTAGTGGCTGTACCACCAAGCGGCGGTGAACAGGCCGACCGTGCCGGCGACGACCACCGAGGCGACGAGGCAGGCCGCCCACAGCGGTACGTCGACCTTCCCGCCGGTCTGGGAGGGCTCGTTGAGGAGGTCGCGCTGGTTGTAGGCCACGCTGGCGAGGCCGATGAGCACGACCCAGCTGTGCTTCAGGGGCGTGACCGGGTGAAGGCGGCCCTGGAGAAGCTGCGGGGTCATACCGGCAGCCTCCGCTCCCGGGTGAGCTCGGTGAGCTGGTCGCGCAGTTCCTGTGCGGTCCGCGGGTCGATGTCCGCGATGGTGTCGCTTCCCGCAGCACTGCTGATCGTGAGGGTGGCCAGACGGAAGCGGCGCTGGAGAGGTCCCGAGGAGACGTCCACCTCCTGAATCCGGGCATAGGCCAGGACGACGAACTTGCGGAACATCAGCCCGGTGCGGACATAGAGCTCCTCGTCGCCGAGGTGATATCCACGGAAGGCCCAGGCGGCCCGGATGCGGTTCCAGCGCCAGGCGTAGAAGCTCGCCGGGAGCACGGCTATGAGTGCCATCCGCGTGTCCCACCAGCCGAACATGTCGTGCCAGTCCCGGGACTTGGTCACGGCCAGATACGCCGTGCTGGTGAGCATGACGGCCAGCGCGCCGAGCAGGACGGTGATCGCGAGAACGGCCAGCGCGGCCTGGATGCGGTGGAATCGGACGGTGCGCTCGGGCTGCCGGGTCATCTCGGCAGTGTCAAGAGTGAACGGTGGCTCGGGTTGGATGCCGCGGACCATGCAGTCGTCCTTCGTCTGGGAGGCGGGATACGGCGAGTGGTGTGCCGAGCCCGCGAGAGCCGAGCCTCGGCCCTCGCGGGCGCACGGCTTCAGAGCCCTTCGGCGAGCCGGTCGAGTTCGGTGGTGACGGCGGGCCGAAGGGTGCGTCGGCGGCCGAGCCTGGATGACCCGAACGGCTGGTCGCTGGCGCCGATGGGGCCGTAGTTGGTGTCGATGATCCAGTGCCTCTCCTGCGGCAGACGGGAGAGGCGGTAGGCACCCTGGTTCACCCGACCGTCCTGCTCGAAGAGCAGCAGCTCGGCGTAGAGGCCGGTGATGTTGCCCTCGGTGCGCCTGCGGATCGCCGGCACGAGGGCGACATGGGCCACGGGCTCGGGCTCTTCATCGGGCATGACTACGAACGCCGAGGCACTCGCGAGGGGCTGCACGACGTTCTGGGCAATCTCCCAGGCTGCGCGGTTGTGAGTGTGTGCGGCGAGAATCATCCATTGGGCGCACGCGATGGTGTCGTGGGTGATGGCCGTCGGCAGTCCCAGCGGCGCGAGCTGCTGGAGCAGTTCACCCCTCCCGAGGGTGGCCAGGTACCAGATGCGCTGCTCGTCGGTGCGGGTGGTGAGTGCAGTGTCGTCGTGCACGGTCAGGATCCCTCCTGTGGCCGGGCTTGGGTCTGTGTCTCCGGCCGAGTTGGCTGCCGGGCCGCTGGCCTGGTGCGGAGCACTGCCGTGGGGGACCCGAGGGGTCCGCCGTCGGCGGTCCAGCGGGGGCCGGGTGTGGAACACCCCTGGTGGGCAGGGCGCCGCGCGTCTCGGGCAGGGCGCCCATCCTAGCCAATGAAGAGTTGTTCATTCAACCCCATTTCACTGCAAGGACGTCCCGGCGGCACGGGGGGACCACCGGGACATCGTGGATCAGCGTAGGCGCGCCTGTGAGCGGATGTCCCGCCTATCGCACGGTTCGACCACAGCGTGCCTCGGTCTGGACGCACACTTCGACGCTGCGGCCGCGAGACAAGCGTCGGCGACCTTGGCGCCCGCAGGTTCGACGCCAACCCGGGCACCCGGCAAGAACCGTGTCATCAGCCGCAAACGGCAGCGCTGCAAGGTGCCTTGACGGCCGTCGCATCCGGGTAGCATGGCTGGCGATGGCCGATCTCTCGCGTCGGCCCGGCCTCAGTTCCGTCGGCCCGTGACCGGTTGGAACGCCTACGGCCCCAGGTGCTCCGCATCGTCAGCGAGAACGCAGCCACCTGCTCACCGACTCCGGTGTGCCAGCTCACGGGCAGCGCGCGCCGAGATCAGGAAACGAGCATGGTCGCCAATCACGCCCGCAAGAACGCGGCACGCGCCGCGCGGGATAGCGGGAAGAACCACCGCCAGGCCGTCGATGCCGTACGCCGTCGTGCGAAGGTCGAGTCCGAACTTCCCCCGCTGCCCACGGAGGAGGAGCTTGAGGCCGTCTCGGTGTTCATGCAGGAGTGGACCGGCAAGGTCTTGAGGGCTGCCCGGACGTTTCCGCCGTCCGAGGGCAGGGAGACCCTTGAGGGTGGGGCAGACGCTCTCGCCAGAGCGGCGGAGTACATGGTGTGCGAGTTGTCCGACGAACTGTTCCATCCCTTCCTGCGTGGCACGCCGAACCCGGACCCGGAGACGGTGACGGTCCTGTGGGACAGCCTCTTTAAGTTCCTCCACCCGATGGCCGACGAGCCAGGGTTCCCTGATGGGCCCTGGCGGTGACGCGTGCGGGCCCCTCAGCACTGGCGGAACTGTCGCCATTTGCGGGGCTGATGACACGGTTCTTACCGGGCCCCAACCCCGGACAGGACCACCTCCACCGACGGACAGGCCGAAGCCAGTCAGGCGGGCTCCGGGGCGAACCGCACGCCGGCAACATCCATCCACATGCGGGAGATGACCGGGTTCTGCCCGGGATGCCGCTGCCGATAGGTGTCGGTGAGCAGGTACGGGTCCATGCCGATCGTGTGCAGCACCACCGAGCCGGGCGGAAGAATCTGGTCCGCCAGCAGACTCGCGACGGTCAGCGACCGGTACAGAGTGGTGACCGGTTCGTCTGTCTGCAGGGCCTGCCAGGGTCGCCCGTCGCGCGGATCAAGGACAGGCATCCAGGTGCCGTCCGCCTGCTCCCGGTGGTCGACGAAACCGGCGATGCCCGCCATCACCGCGTCGTAGCTTTCCCCCGCGGTCGCGTAGCCCAACGGCTGCTCCTGCCCGGTGATGTAGCCGAGCCACTCGGCGCGCTCCATGACGAACGGGGTGTCGCACACCCCGTCCGGAGGAGGTACCGGTCGCGATCGCCGCGGCTTGCTCTGCTTGCGCCTGCCCATGTCCTTACCAACGATCAAGTCACGCAGGGGGTAATGCCCGTGGCCGGCCGGTGTCCTGGCCGACCACTGTCTCCTTGTCACCGCACGGGGTCACCGCACGGGACGTCGGCAGTCAGGCTCCGACGCGATGGGTGGCAGGGTCGGCACCGGGCTCTTCTTTCCACGGCCGGTCCCGGCAGTGTCACCGAGGCGAGCACACTGATGCCCATGACTTTGGGATTGACCAAGGAAGAGGAGGCCGGGGCGTTCGAGGGCGTGATGCCCTGGCTGCGTGCGACCGGCGAGATCACCGATCTGGTGAAAGCCAAACTCGATCGGCCCCTGGCTGCTTGGACGGGCACCGCGGACCATGACCTGTTCGACGCCAACGACCACATCGAGGACCGCCCGACTCCGCTGGAGAAGAAGATCGCGGCCCTGGCGCCGCGTCCCATGTGGCGGATGGAGCGGATCTGGCTACCGGACGGCGAGTCCAGCCCGGAGGAGGACGAGGCCTACGAAAAGGCCTGCGTCGAGATCGACGGCCGGCTGCTCCACCCCAGATGCCTGGAGGCGTACACCGACTTCGCCTACAGCTGCGCTGGGCTGGACGAAGGCGAGGGTATCGACGAGGACGGAGTCCCCGGCGACCTGGAAGAAGCCCTGGAATGGGCCGAGGCCGGTGTCTGGCTCGTCCAGCAGTCGCTGCCCTTCCCGTTCCGCGACGTCCTCGAATACGGGCTGATCGACAACCGCCCGGCGATCCGGGTGCTCTTCGCCTACGCCACGCTCCTTCGTGCCAAGTCCCCCCGCAAGGCCACACCGTGGTTCAGAGCCCTGGTGTACATGGACCCTCAGGACCGGATCGGCGCCCGCTACTTCGTCCCCGGTGGCACGCACCGGGCCAAGTCGCGCTGACCCCGGATCGGACGGCTCTTGAGAGGATCTGATCCGTGGACCGGTGGGGAGCGCTACCCGGACGCTGCCCCCGCACCGCGGGGAGCACCGACACACCTCCCTGGATCCGCCGTGGACGAGCAGACGAACTTGGTCCGCCAGGTCCTCGGGGCACGGATGCCCGAACACCTCCCAAGTCCTCCATTCAGCCAGGACGGCATGGGCCGTCGTCCTGCGTCGATAGGGTCGCAGTAGGTCTGTGCTGGAAGGAGCTGAGCGGTGGGCTGGTCCTTTCCGGAGAGCTCCTCGCATGGTTGCGCGGACGTAGAGAAGGGGTGCAGCGGTGAGCGTGGAGGAACTGGGGCGGGACATGGCGGGCCTCATCGCGGAGATGGCGGCCCGGTATGCCCGTGAGGACGGCGACAGAGGTCCCGCGCTGATGCCGCTCGGCGGCGTCGGGCGGCAGGAGGGCGAGCGGGTCGTGGACTTGGACGCTCCGCTGCTGGGCCACGCCACCCGCGAGATCCGCGACCTGCTCAAACGCGGAGATTCCTTCGGGCTTCACATCCGCGATGTGAAGCGCGCTGTGCACCTCGACCGGGGCGGGTGCCTGGCGCTGTTGGCCGCGACCGTCGACGCCGGGTACCTGACCGCGCCCGATGACCTTAACGAGGTCCAGCACTGCTCCAACTGCAGGACTGACGACTGTGAGTACCACGACTACCGGACCTGGACGCTGACCCCCGCCGGACGGAGCCTGGCCCACGCCTCTGGCCGCAAGCCGTCCACCCGCAAGAACGCCGACGCGCTGGTCGCCAAGGTGGTCAAGGCCGCGCGGGCGGTCAACGCCGACCCCGATGCGACGCTGTGGTGGGTCAAGGAGATTCGCGCGGTGGGCCCGTACGCCGAGCCCGGCCAGGAATCGCTGCTGCACGTCGACCTCGCCGTGGACCTGCGGCCGCGTCTGGATGACCCCGCCGAGCAGCGCAAGGCCGAGCAGCGTCTGCGCGATGCCGCCCGGGACCGCGGGGAGCGGGCGCGGGTGTGGGACATGGTCGGGTACGGCCACTGGCGTACCCGTCTCGCGCTCGCCGGGCGCAGCAAGGTCGTCCGGATGTTCCATCACGCCGGGGAAGTTGAGGGGCGGCTGCTGTTTCGTGAGGAGCGGGATCTGACCGTCTCGCCGGTGGCGACCGTGCCCTATCAGCGGCCGGCGGAAGTGCCGCTGAACAACTGCTCGTGGTGCGGGCGGCAGGTCCAAGCGGCGCGTGTCGCCCAGCGTGGTGCCCCGCTGGCCTCGTCCCCCATCGGGCTGTGCGAGCAGTGCCTGTCGCTGGGCTGGACCGATGATCTCCAGTACCAGGGCTCCCTTGAGGTGTGGCCGTGGCGGGCGGTCCGCGGGCTGCGCGCGGCGCTGCGCGAGGAGCCGTTCCACTCGTCCGGGTGTGCGCTGTGCGGGCGCACCGATGCGGTAGAGCGGCCGTGGTGGCCGGGCGACAACCGCGACGGCTCGGGTGGGGGCGGGCATGAGCCGATCGTGCTCCGGTTGTGTGACGTGTGCCCGGGGCTGCTGCAACTGGTCGACACCTCCGGCCGTGAGGGCTGGTGGTGCGCCCGGCACGAGCTCGCGTGCCTGGCCGGCATGCACGCCCTCCTGCACCGCCGGGCCGGTGTCGAGGAGGTAGCCGCCGACGCGAAGAAGGCCCGTAAACGGCCGCGGCTGACCGCGGTGCACCGGGACGTGCTGGCCCGGGTGGACGAGCACGGGGCTCTGTCGGCCCTGGATCTAGACCGCGCGCCGTTCAGCCAGAACCACCAGGACTATCGCTGGTGGCAGGTGCGGCTGGCCCACCTGTTCGACCACCGTCTCATCGCGATGGTGCGCGACGGAGACAAGGAGGCTCGGGAGCTCGTGCGCAGGACCAGCGAGCTCGAGCGGGACCTGGCGGCACAGCTTGGTGCGCTGCACACGCCAGGACCGATCTGGGACGACGAGCGGGTCCTTGAGCCCGCGCCGCCAGCGGGCTGGGCCGAACTTCGGGCCCAGGCCGATCAGGAGGCGGACCGGCTGGACCGGGAGGCGCTACGGCGGCGTGCGGATCATCCCGTTCCCGAAGCTCCCCGTGGCCGCTGGGGGTAGCCATCAGCGCCGCCGGCACCCCGTCTCGTCGTCTCCGGCCCGGCGTGCGGGGTGGTGCATCGCGTACGACAACACCCCATGCCGAGCAGCCCGTTCGTGCAGCCCGCGCAGAACCTGGGCGTACACCACGTCCCACGGGCCGGCGGACCAGTGGACGCCGCCGATTCCCTCCGGACTGAAGTACGTCACCTGCCACCGGCCCTTTCCGACCCAGGTGATGCGGGGCTTGATGTTGGTGAGCGCGAGGATCACGGTGCCGTCCCGGACCAGGCGCCGCCAGAAGACTCCTCGGGCCCCTCTCAATGCGGCGCGCGCCTCCTCCCGGTCGCTGGTCTCCAGCACGGTCCTCCAGTCGCCCGGCTTGGGGAAGGCGCTCTTGGCCGTCTGTACGCGGTACTCGTGCATCACGTCTCCGAAGCGGTGGAGTCGGCGGGGGGCGGTCCCACGTCGGGACCGCCCCCAGTCAGGGTTGTTTCAGTCCCGGCGGGGGACGCGGGCGTGGCAGAGCCGACAACGGGTCACGCCACGGGATTCCGCGGGCACGTGCCGCCGGTTCTCCGCCACCGGGCACCGCCTGGTCACGCGCAGGGTGTCCAGTGCCTTCTTCGCCGCCGCGATGAGGGCGCCGTTGTAGCTCGTGCCGTTGCTCGGCAGAGCTGCGATGGAACGGGTGTGCGTGGCGAGGGCATCACGCTCGCCCCGGAGGACGGTGAGTTCGCGGGCCATGGCGCCGACCAGGAGGGCGGCCGCCGTCTCCCCGAGGCTGTCGAGGTGTTCGGCGACCTGCTCCGGGCTGAGGCGAGGGGGCGCGGTGCTCATCGGGCTGTGCTCACGGTGTCGGGCCTCGGCCGGCGCAGAACCCGACCGTCACGCGTGACGGGATGGGCGTGCCGGGCGCCGTGGTGCGGGCAGACGATCGCCGGGTTCTTGGCGCAGTTGGTGATGATCGTCGCGGCGTAGAGCGTGAGCTGGTCCTGGTAGTCGTCGAACCGGGCGGCGATCCACAGCCCTCCGACGCCGGTGTCGGGCTGGAGTCGGACGCTGTCGCCGATGGCGAGGTCTCGTAGGTTCTCGCCGTTGTCGAGTTCCACGCTGGAGGTGGGCAGGGTCAACGAATCGATGCTGGCCAAGGTGCTCCTCCTGTCCGGGAGAGGGAATCGGCTGGTGCACGAACGGGGGTCAGGAACGGGAGTTGTCGACCTCCTGGATCTGCGTGCGGACCGGCGCGGGCAGCTGAAGTTCGCCGCGGACGCGGGGCACGTCGAGCCAGAGGCCGTTCATGATCAGAGCCATGCGGCTGTGCCAGACCGTGACATCCCTGATGGGGTGGTGGGTGGTGACTCGCAGCCGCACGGTTCGGCGGGTGAGCGTCAGCTCGGCGTCGCCGCCGATGAAGGTGGCGACCGTCCGCTCGACACGCTGCGGCTGGACGTGAAAGTCGTCGCCGGCGCGACCGCGGCTGCGGGGACGGGGGCAGGCGATCTCCAGGGTGTAGCGGCGGTTCGGCCCGGAACCGCTCACCGCGTCCATGGAGCGCCGGCGTCGTCGAGGAACGGCTCCCACAGCGCGCGGACGTGCTGAGACTGCTCGGCCAGCCACGCGCGTACGGCAGGCTCGTCGGCCTCGGTGACGACCACCTGGGTGGAGCCGAGGATCGCGGTGCTCTGCAGGACCCAGTACACCTTGAGCAGGTCGGGCCCCGGCCTCTCGCCTTCCTCCAGGTACTCCCCGGTGTCCCGCTCCCAGTCCCAGCGGAAGACATGGGCGCGGTCGGGCCCGCCGGGGCCCCACTTGTCGTGGAACTCGGACCAGGAGTCGTAGGCGGTGTGGAGTCCTTCGCTGGGGGGCGCGTAGAAGTTGCCCTCGTGGCAGGAGGACGGGTGGGTGATCTCCCACAGGCGGCGCGCGCCGGTCATGTGGTCTGCCTCCGGGGTGTCGTGGGGCGGTGGCCGTCCTCGTGCCGGACGGCGCGGACGGTGAGGACTCGGATGTACGGGCCGATCGGCAGGGCCCGCAGGGCGGTGTCGACGCGCTCGCGGGAGGCTTCGAGTTCGGCCCGGGTGCCCTGGCCGGGACTGAGTCCGCCCATGTGGTCGGGGTTGCCGCCCAGCGTGATGCGGGTGACGTCGTCGGGCGCGCGGCCGTGGCGGAAGGTGACGTTCGTGAGGTCGCAGCGGCCCTGGTAGACGGCGAAGCGGGCTGCGACCACTGGCTTGCCCGGGATGTGGAGGCGGGCGGCTTCGGTGACCGCCTCCTTCAGCTCGGCGGGCTGGCGCCACGGGAAGAGGGGGAGCATCTGGCGCAGGTACGCCGTTGCCTTGCGCGGGTGGAAGACGAAGGCGAGCGCGATACTGCGGGCCGACCGGGCGTGAACGACGGTCTCGTATGTCCAGCGAGCGGGGTGCCACGCCGGCTTGACCACCCAGGGGGCGAGGGTCCTACGGACGCGGACGCGCAGGCGGTGAGTTGTCTCCGGGATGAGGCCGGAGGCGCCGAGGTAGTAGATGCCGAGTGCCAGGACGGCGCCGACGACGAGCGACTGCTTGTTCATCGAGAGGAATCCCTTCGGTGACGGGGAAGTACGCATCTCGGCAGGAGCACCACTCTATCCAATCTTGAGTTGTTGAGACAACCCACTTTCAGCCGGTGGCACACGGCAAGGCAACAAGGCAACGCGGACGGCCTCGACGCTCTCGACCGGAAGGAGGCCGCGCTGCCAGCCGATTGCGACGGCGTGCGCGCGGTTCTCGGCGTCCAGGGCGCGCAGGATGCGTTTGACGCGCGACTTCACCGCGTCGACCGACAACCAGAGTTCGGCACCGATCTCGGGGTTCGTGTACCCGCGCGCGATCCACTGCAGGGTGTCGAGCAGGTACTCCTCCAACGGGCGGGGTGCCAGCGCGGGCAGGCTGATCACGCCTTCGCGGATCGCGGTGTCCACCAGGCCGGCATGCTGGTTCCGCCCTACCAGGAGCACATGGCACGCCCGGTCGACCTCCCGGCTGACGATGCTCTCGGAGACGCGGAGCAGGCCGGAGATATCGAGCCGACTGACGCCTGCGGCGATGAGCTCGACGACGCGTAGCGTGCGTGGCTCAAGGACGACGTGCATCACGGGACATCTCCGTCCGTGCGGCGTACAGCGGGCCAGGAGCGCCGCGCCGGTTCTGGTCGGTGCGGGTGACGTGTCCCCGGGGCGGCTCGTACGTCCGGGCCCCGGGGACACGATGTCGGAGGGTCGGTTCAGCAGCAGCCGCTGACCAAGCGGGCCGTCAGCGCTGTTTGTTGCTGGGGCGGGCGTTGTCGACGCGGACCTCACCGGCGAGGCGTGCGTGGGCCTGCCAGACGGCGAAGACCTGCCGGAGCCAGTCCTCGGTGCGTTCCCGCTGGTGCTCGTCGTCGGCGTGCAGCACGTGCAGCGCGTGTACCAGGTCGGTCTCCCGCTGGGCGAAGTCCTCGAACTCGGGGCGGACCGGGTCCAGGCGGGCGGGGAACGGAAGGTCGCGGTCGACGAGCGGGGCCAGGATGTATTCGCCGAGTTCGGCCGGGAAGCGGCCGGCGGGGCGCTCCACGGCAATCTGCTCGGCGCGGAACAGTTCCTCGGTGGCCGCGGTCGGCACTCCCTCGTCGTAGCCGGTGGGCACGGCGTCGAAGTGCGCGGCGGCGGCGTCCAGGTGTCCGGCCATGGTGATGCGCAGGGCGGTCATGGTGGCGGGGTCGGCCCAGCGGTCGCGGGCGATCTCGGCAACGACGCGGGCGCGGTGGGCGGCCTGGCGGCACCGGTCGGCGAACGGGGCGCTCACGTCGCCCGCCGCTCCGGACTGCTGCGGGTCCGGTGCGCTGTAGGGGCGCAGGAGGCGTTCGCGGTCGTCGTCATCGTCGTCGTAGTTCCACTGCTCGGGGCGGGCCTGGCTCGACAGCAGCAGGCAGGGGATGTAGCCCTCGTCGTCCTTCTCCGTGCGCAAGTCCTCGGGGTAGTCGTCGAAGGCGGCTCCGCTCAGTCGCAGGGTGCGCAGGATGTGCCGGACCTGGAAGAGGTCGGTGGGGGAGTGGGTGCCCCACAGGGGGCGAAGCGGGCTGTCCTCGGGCAGGGGCGGCAGCTTGGGGCTGTCGAAGTCGTTGAGAATCTGGCCCTCGGCGTCGCGGAGGCTGTCGGGGAAGAGGTCGGTGGCCATGTCGCGATCGTCGTCGATGAACAGCACGAGGTAGGCGGCCTGGGGGAACTGGACGCGCAGGGTGTCGGCGACGAGACGGGCGACGCCTCGCGCGTCGGCCCGCTGGCTCTGCAGGGTCTGGGTCCAGGACGCGATGTCGACGAGGCTGGCAGGGGTGTGCCGGTCGATGGTGCTCTGGGCGTGGTGAGTCACGTGCCCTCCTGAGTGAGTGTGTCCTTCCCCCGGGGTGGGATTGGCGGCCGATTCCCACCGGTGGCGCGACTCGGACGCCCGGCTGTTCTCGCCTGCGGCAGCGATGCGCTCAGCGATGGCGCGAGCACAGTAGGCGGAGTCCTCGGCGAGGGTCGAGCCCGGCGGGCAGGCATCGAGGGTGTCGACGTACTCGCCCCTGGCGTCGTAGAGAGAGGCGCCCCAGACGTCGTCGTGGGCGGAGGCGACCCGGTCCACGTGCTCTCCGCTGGAGATCCGGAAGTGTGTCCCCTCGTAGACATTGCTCTCCGAGGTCGCCGGGTCCAGCGGCACGGCCAGCCAGGTGACCCCGCTCTCGCCGTGCTCGTACGCCGGAAGACCGTAGGCCTGGAGTGCGGCGCACAGCACGTCGCCCTCGGTGTGCGGGGGTTCGAGCAGGGTGGGGACCAGCTCCATGTGGAGGCGGTGGTTCACGACGTGCAGCCGGCCGCTCGGGTCGCGCAGGAGCAGCGAGTCCAGGGCTCCGGCCCAGGCCTCGATCAGGCGGCGCGTGCGGGCCCGGTTCAGGGTGAAGGGCTCGTCAGCGAACCATGCGCCGTTGGAGGTGGGGACCTTGGGCCGGGAGCGGAGCACCTGGTAACCGGGAGCGGTCAGGAGCTGGTCCAAGTGCGTGAGGTCGGGTACGGGTTCGGCGTGGCCCTGGGCGGGCTCACTGGCGCTCATGCCGCCTCCGCTGGACCAATCCTGTTCCAGCTGGGCGGACGTCTCGGCGACTCGGGCGGCGGCGTCCAGCGCCTGGGTGTGCCGGGCTTCGGTGATGGTCTGGGCTTCGTGAGCCACGCGCCCTCCTAAGGGTGTTCGTGGTCGGCATCCTGGCTGGGGAATGGACGAGGGTCGGCGGGGCGAGGCCGTAGGCCGGGGCTGACGAACCGGAACCCGGCCTCGCCCCGACGGCCTTGGCCGGCCCTGCGCGTATGGCGCTGATATCGCCTCGGGCAGGGCCGGCCGCTTCTGCGGATGCTCAGGCCGTGGGCTTGGGCTTGGGGACCGGGATGCCCTTGCGGTTCGGGGTCTCTCCGGGCTTGGCAGGGCGGCCGATGATGCTGTCCATCGGGGGTCTCGCTTCCTGGGGGCGGAGTTGCTCCGGTCTGTCCGGCTCCCTGCGACCGGGTCCCGCACGGTGTCGGGCCCGGGAGGCAGCTGTCAGGCCGGGGCTTCACCTCTCAGGCGAAGCCGTGTTCCTACTGAGGAAATAACAGCAACTAGCGCTCGTCCGTCCCGGCCGCTGTTCGCGGCCGCGGGGCGGGGGGCCGGATCGGGCGTGATGTTCGTGACGATGCGGCGCGTACGTTCCGGTTCGACACGAGCCGACACGAAACCCGCAGCTGGAGGGGAGGGGGCACCCTCGCGGCCTGTTGCTGTTATTTCCTCAGTGGTCGTCACGGTTCTCGCGGCCCGGACCGGTGCGGGCGCAGTGACGGAAGTGCTCCGCCAGGCTGGCGATCCAGAGGAGTGACCTTCCGGGAACGCCTGTGCCTGGATCGGCTGCGCCGAGGCCGTCGAGCTTGAAGCCCGGCGCCGCGAGGTCCGGCTCGATCTTGGCGAGGTCGCGGACGACCGGCCCGGTGCCGTCGTCCGCTTCCAGTACCGGCGGCAGGGTGTCGTGGTCGGCGTAGCTCTTGAGCTGTTCGTAAGCAAGGAGCATGGCCTCGCCGGGGCTGCTCGCCTCGAAATCCGCGTACCAGGTGACGGTGAAGGTGCGCTCCGGTCCGGTGTCAGTATCGGTATCGGTATCGCTCGTGTGCTGTGCCATCGGGCGTGGGTCCTCTCCTCGTGTCGTGGCACTGAGCGTGCTGCTGCCGGACGGTCAGGCCACGGTGCGGGCGCAGTTGTGGAGGTCGTCGCTCGCCGCGAACGCGGGCTCGGGGGCGACCGGTGCGCACGCCCACGTGTCGACGTCGCCGGGCGAGTCCTGCCGACCGCTGAGCCAGCGGTAGACGTCCGGGCTGATCTCCCGCAGGCCGCCGTCGACGTCGACGTAGAACTCGGAGTTGCCGCCGAACCCGCACTCGTCGAGGTACTCCCACGCGCACACCAGGGACGGGCCGCCCGCCTCCTCGATCCGCGCGAAGACAGCGTTGATGTCCTCGGGGGTGTAGCCGTCGGTGAAGCGCCCCTTCAGGTCGGCGAGCTTCTCCAGTACCTCGTCGGCGGGCGCGGACGGCGCCGGCTGCGCGGGGAGCGGCTCCGGGACGGCGTACGGGTCATGGACCAGCCCGAGCTTGAAGCGCGCCACCGGGTTGCCTTCGCGGTGCAGCCCGCTGCGGCGCAAGAGGTTGCAGTCCTCCAGTGCGTTGCGCAGGAAGAGCTCACCGGCCGCGTCCGTGAACTGCTCGGCCGCCTCGGCCCGCAGGCCCAGCCACAGCGTGCCCTCGTCGTCGAGGGCAGGCCGCGCCTGCTCCAGCACCGGTGCGACACAGAGGTCGCTCTCGCCCAGAACACCCGCGGTCTCGGCGTCCTTCTTGCGCACGGCTTCCAGGACGGTCGGCCACCAGGCGGGGTTGACGTTGCGGTCCAGCCATCGGACCGAGAGCAGGTAGCCGGGGTGGTCCCAGGTGTTGGGCTCGGGCGCGGTGAGGTGCCTGAGGGTGCAGACCACGTCGGTGTCGACGAGGGGCGGGGTGCCGCGCAGGTCGGCGCGGGCCAGGCGGGTTTCGCCGTCCGGGAAGGGAGTGTCGGACAGCGGTCCGTGGGGCCGGTTGACGGTGAAGCCGTGCAGTGTGCGGTAGATGCGGCCCTCGGCGTCGGGGGCGTTCTCGATGATCCTGAAGTCGGCGATGACCGTGACGGTGCCGTCGGCGAAGCGCAGCGTGGCGTGTTCGGTGTGGCCGATGCGGTGGTCGGGTGGCGGGGTGCCGGTGATCACGGGGTGCGTTCCTCCTCCGCGTTCGCGGGTCAGGAAACGGGCGTTCGGCTGTAGGGGGCTCACCGGCCGGTTGTCCGCGCGGCCGGTGAGCCGTAGCCCGTACCCTATCCGATTCGGCGTTGTGGCGACAACCCTGATTTCGGCTATCGGCGGCACTGGCAGCGGAACCGGTAGGCGCGGGCGCCGGGTTCGGCGGCGGTGCCCGCGGCGGTATGGAGGCGGAACTCCAGAGACAGGGTGGGGACATAGAGGGGAAGCAACCCGCGGTCGTAGCCGTCGCGGATCTCCCTCGGGGTGAGCTCCCGGCCGGCGAAGGTCCACCGGCCGGGCTGCGTCTCCTGCCAGTCCCGCAGACGGTACACGCGCCGCATCACGCCGTCCTCGGTCACCACGGCGTACTGCGCCTGGGCCCGGACGGCGTCCTCAATCGGCCACGGGCCCCGGTCCGCCGCATGCGCGTCCGCTTCGCTGCCGGGGGTGCGCACGGTGCCGTGCTCGATCACGACTACGGTGTGCTCGCCGCGCGGCACCGCGACGCCCGTGTGCCGACGGAGCCTGTCGCTCCATCCGTGGTCCGGCCCGAGGACGCCGGCGAGGTCGTGGAAGTCAGCGCCCCGGTACAGCAGAACCTCGGTGAGGTCGTCGGCCAGCGCAGACGCGGTGACCCGTTCCACGTGCCGGTAGACCGCCGCCCGGGCGAGCTGGACGGCCTTGCCCCGCTCCTCGTCCGCAGTCTCTTCGCCGCTGACCGGGGCCTGATCCGTTTCCTGGTCCTGGTCCTGGCCGACGCTTCGCCGGGTGAACTCCTCGACCAGGACCTTGACGCGGGCCTCCAGCTCCACCAGATCGCCGCCGTCCAGCGCGCGGCGCCGCATCTCACCGCTCATCGGTTCGTCCCCCGCCCGCCGTCGCGGCCGTGCGGGTGCGGTGCCGGGACCTGCGGAACGCACGGCGCTTCTCCTCGCGGTCGCGCATCACGTAGGCCAACCGCTGCTCCTCCGTGAACGGGCGGTCCGCCTCGACGGCGGCCTCGTAGGTGTCGGCCAGCCAGTCCCGGCGGGCGTAGAACAGCACCTCACTCAGGTGGTTCATCACCCCGCCGACGCCCCTCTCGTAGGCGGGTTCGGGGCGGCCTGCGGCAATCCAGTCGTTCACGGCCTCGGCGCACTCGTCGTGGCCGCAGTAGGCGGTCTGGAGCTCGCTCAGCTCCGCGAGCAGCGACGGGTTGACGACACGGACGATCGCCCGGATGTCTTCCGGTCGCGCCGCCGGCCAGAGTTGGGCCCGCGCTGAACGGTATTTTGCTGCGAGACGCTCCCGCTTGTCCGCCGGAAGCTGCGCGGCCCGGGCCGGGTGGGAGTTGTGCGCGTTGTCGGCAATCTTCACCAGGGTGGCCTGGGGGTCGGCAGTGATCCGCCCGATCTTCTCCTCGTACGGCGTGCCGGGCACGTTGGTCACCGCCTCGACGATTTCGACGACCCGGGCTGAGATCCCTGACTCCCGCAGCCGTTCAGCGGTCCAGTCGGTGTCTTCCAGGATGTCGTGGAGCAGACCCGCTTTAACGAGCTCGTCCCCCAAGGGGGCGAGCCCGGCGGCTACTGCGCGGACGTGCTCGATGTAGGGCACGCCGATTTTGTCGACCTGCCCGGCATGCGCGCTGTCGGCTAGGGAATCGACTTCGCTGACGGACTTCATTCCCGTTCCCTTCTTGGCGGTCTGCGCCGCCTGTCGAGTCTCTGAGGTAGGCGTCGGCGCTCAGGGTGCCGCCGACGCGGGGGTGCCGAGTTCGATCCGCCGGGTGATGCGGGGCCCTCCGGGGTGACGCAGGGACCAGGCCATGAGCTTGACCCCGTTGGCGGCGCGGACTTCCGCCGCGCGCTGGGGGTCCAGCCGCAGCCACAGCAGGTCGCCGTCGGCGATCGGGTGGGCGTGGTTGAGGAGGTCGGCGAGCGCGGCGCTGTGGCGGCGTATCCGCTGGTGGATCATCGGCCACCAGGCCGGTGCGGTGGTGTCGCCCTGCGGGTGGGCGTTGCGGTCAAGCCACGTCGTCGACAGGAGCAGGCCGGGGTGGTCCCAGGTGTTGGGGTGGGGCGGGATGACGACCTTGCGGTAGCAGACGACGTCGCGGTCGGTGAGTGTCGGCTGGCCGCGCAGGTCGGCGCGGAGCAGCTGGGCGCGGCCCTTGGGGAAGTGGCTCTCTGGCGACGGCGGGGGGAACTGGGAGGTGTCCGGCTGCGGTTCGGGGTCGGTCCAGGTGGTGGCCCAGCCGCGCACGGTCCGGTAGATGCGGCCCTGGGGGTCGGGGGCGTCGTCGATGACCTGCCAGTCGGCGATGACGGTGGTGGTGCCGTCGGCGAAGTGCAGGGTGCCGTGTTCGGTGCCCGTGATGCGGTGATCGGGGTCGTGCTGCCAGTCCTTCACGGGGGTGTTCCTCCTTGCCTGTCCGGACCCGGGTCGTTGGCGTCGGCGGCAGCCGACGAGGGGAGGCCTGCTCAGGCGGTCGGCTGGTCGGGATAGGTGAGCTGGACCCACGTCACCAGGCCCTGGGGGCCGAACGCGTCGCGGCCCCGGCGGCGGCCGTAGGCCTTGAGGGCGTCCCTGACGAGGGTCGTGCCCTGGTGGTGGCTGAGCTGGCTCGCCTGTTCGGACGGCAGGCGCAGCAGCAGACTGCCGCTGTCGTTCACCGGCCGGGCGTACTCAAGGATCCGGGCGGCTTCCCGGTCGAGTTCGCGTGCGCAGTCGAGGACGGCGGGCCACCATGCGGGGGCGGTGAGCTCGCCGTCGGGGTTGAGGGTGCGCGCGAGCCACGTCATCTGGAGCAGGTAGCCGGGGTGGTCCCAGGTGTGGGGGTGGGGGCGGCCCACGCTGTGGGTGCTGCAGTCCACGCTCAGGTCGGTGAGCTGCGGCTGACCGCGCAGGTCGGCGCGGAACAGGTGGGCGGGTCCGTTGGGGAAGGGGACATAGTGGCTGTCGCCGGGGGTGTTGCTGCCGGTGACGTTGGCGGCCCAGCCGCGCAGGGTGCGGTAGATGCGGCCGTGGACGTCGGGGGCGGACTCGGTGATTTCCCAGTCGGCGATGCCTGTCTGGGTGCCGTCGGTGAAGCGCAGCGCGCCCTGCTCGGTGTCCGCGATGCTGTGGTCGCGAACGCCCTGGTAGTCCCTCACGATCGGGGCTCCATTTCGTCGTTGGGGTGGTGCCGGTGGTCATCAGCCCTGGTGGGCCGGGTTCTCGATGACGCGGAACGCGGTGCCGTTCTCGGCGACCAGGACAGCACCGGCGGCTACGTCCTGGATGTGCGCCGGGATCTCGCCGGTCCGGCAGTCGGCCTTCTGCATCTGGGTCCACAGGCAGCCCGCCACATCCACGGGCTCGACCGACGCGTCACCCTCGACGATCGTGATCCAGTCCTTGCCTGCCGGACGGAACTGCCCGAGGTAGACGGGGGTGATGAGGTCCTCGTTCATATGTGTGGCCCCCTCGTTGTGTTCTTCGGTGTGATCGGGCCCGGTGGGCGGACGGGGATTCCCGCCCCGCCTGCCCACCGGGCCTAGGCCGGTGCGCTCGTTTCGGTCGAGGCGAGATCGATCTACGTCACGAGGCGCCCGGGGCCGTATGCGTCGCGGGCCGCTCGTCCCAGTCGTTCGGGCGCTGCGCGAAGTACTCGAAGACCGGTCCCGCGTCGTCGAAGGTCACGGTCACGCTCGCGGTGTCCTTGCTGATGTACGCCGGCTGCTCCCCGTAGGCGCTCCGTATGTCCTCCTCGGTGAGGGGGGTCGCGGTACGCAGGTCGGCCCGGTCGATGCCGAACACGCTCAATCGGACATACAGGTACTCCATCGCACCCTCCTGGAGTCGCAGATCGTGCGTTGGGTGGTCACCGCCGGATCTCCGTCTCGCCTTCGAAGGGCTCCAGCAGGTTGAACGCGGTCTCCTGGTCGCCGTCGAGGTACGCGACGGCGTAGTCCGCGAGGCGTTCGCGGCACAGCCAGCCGCGCTGCTCGGCGACGAACCCCGAGTCGTCCCAGTGGCCGTCGCCGCAGCTCAGGTCGCTGCTGCCGTTCGCGTCGGCACGGTCCAGACGTGAGCGCGGAAAGCCGTACTCGATGGCGGTCTCGCGGCTCCACACTCCGGCGGGCATCTCGGCTGATTGGGACCAGCCGACATAGAGGTCCCGGTCCGGGGCCGCCTTGACGAGCAGGCACCGCAGGCGCGGGTTGTGAGCGGCCTTCGCCTCGGCGTTCTCCTCACGCAGCCGGTCTACTTCGGCGAGCAGTTCGGGCACGGTGTCAGCAGCGGCGTGTGCCGAGCAGCAGTTGAACGCATGCGGATGGTCGTGACGCTGGCGGTACGTCGAGTGGAGGGAAGCGATCTCCTGCTGACGTTGGGGCGTCATCGGGGTGGTCAACGGCTCCCACCGTCCTCGGTGGACGGGTGGCTTCCGAGGGCTTCGTCAGTCGGGTGGGTGAGGGGCGACGGAACAGTGGCATGGGCAGGCACGGCGGCTCCGGGAAGAGACGGTGCGCGGGCAGTTCTGCGGCGCGGGGGCCGCCCGGCCGGGAAACCGGGCGGCAGGAGGAGGTAGAGGGAGTGGTGCGCCGCGGCGGCCCACCCTAACGAATATCGAGTGTTTCATGCAACCCCCTTTCCCGGAGGTGCACCCAGCCTCGTCACCCCTCGCCGGACCCCGTGACGGCGGGACGGACGAGGTGAAGCGCCGCGCGCCCCCGCGCGCACTCCGGGGCGGGGATGTCCGCGTTCACCGCCGGGGGTCCCGCCCGCACCTCGGAGGCCGCAAGACGCAGCTGGGTGTCACGGACGCCGGGGAGGACAAGGAAGCCGGCGACCTGGAGCGAGGTCCCCGCCGGCACGCTACCGAGGCCCGGGGCAGCTTCGGACGACACCGCACACGGCAGGACGCCTTCGCTGACCGTTCGGTCTTCCGCAGGAAGGTCCTGGTCGCGATCCTCGGGGGTGTAGCGCAGCCGGAAGTAGGTGTGCCCGCGGCGGACGACGGCAGGTTCGGCCAGCACTCCGCTGAGGGTCAGCTGATGATGGTCAAGTGGCACGTGGACTCCCTCCCGGAGGTGCCGCTCCTCCGGGGTCGTCGTTGCGGGGCCGGGGGCCTGCGGCGAAGGCGGTTCCAGCGTATGAATTCAGCGTGTTTCACACAACCCTCTTTGCTGTTCTGGTGGGCCGCGGGTGCGCCGTGACGGACTGTCGGATGCGCTACGCTTCTGCCGCGGCAGCACGCGCCTGCCAGACTCCCGGCCGGGAAAGCACCCACGCACCCGGAGCGCGGACAAGGGTCTCCGACTCGCGCGCTGCCTCTCCTGATCATGATGACCTGCTGCGGCATGGGCGTGGGCGTGCCGTGGAGGGAACCGTCGTGAAGAGGGACAAGAAGCGCAAGGCGGAAATCCGTGAGGCGCAGCGCAGTACGGGCCACCGCTACGTCCGGCTGGCCCGCGAGATGACCGCTGCTGCCCGGGTGCCGGCCCGTACCTTCCTGCTGTCGGAGCTGCTGGCCGAGTGCGCCACGTTGCCTCCTGCCGCTGTCGAGTGGGACTTCCCCGGTGACTACGCGCCCGCGGCGTTCGAGTCGCGCCTCATCGGCGGAGCGGTCCCGTACGGGACCGTGCTGGAACTGGCGGGTGTCCTTGCGCAGCAGGGGCCCGGCGCACGGATCACGGTGGAGTCGATGAGTCCTCTGGCGCAGGCCGTCGTGGTCTGCCGCGAACGTCGCTTCCAGCTCGTCCTCAGTCAGGACATGGTCAACGAGCTGTGCCGGAAGGCGGGTTGCGACGGTTCCCCGGACAGCTGGGCACTCACCCGGTGCCCCCGCCATCTCGCCGAGTGCGACACCAACGCCCTGGTGTCCATGGCGCGGAACTGGGGGCACGGCCGACGTGACGAGTTCGAACACGACCCTGAGCGCCTGGGGGGAAGCCGCGAGGCTGATCTCCTCATCAAGGCCGCCGTCGCGGGCGGCTCCTTCGAGCGTGTCAGGGCGGTGCTCCTCGACGCGTGCTTCGGCGATCCCGACCTGTACGACGACATGTACTGGGACGCATCCGTGTCGCTCGCCATGCAGCATGCGCTCGAGCGCGAGAGGCTCCGCCTCTACGAGGTCGCCCAGGCCGAGGCGAAACGCATCCGTGAGGCGACCGGGGCGTGCACGACCTGCGGCGTCAGCCTCATGGGATGGAATCCCGGCGTCCCACCGCAGCTCTGCTTCACCTGCGCGCCGCTTCCTCCGGCAGAGCACCTGTCGCCCGCGTTCTCCTGGGCTGCGGCACAGCGCGACGTCGTCCAGGAGTAGACGCCGCGGCGGTACCTCAACTCGGTGCGGCAGCCTGCGGGCTGCCGCCGGCGGGGGAGGCGTGCTCGGTGCCCCACGGGTACGCCGCCCACCCCTGGTCGAGGACCGGGTTGATGACCACCCGTCCGCTGGCGAGATCCCGCAGGGACCATCCGCCCGGCGGTGGCTGCCCGAGCCGGGACGCGATCCCCTCCTGCAGACCGGGGTCCGCCGCGACGACGACGTCCTCCAGTTCGCCGGCCGAGGCGATCGCCGTGTCCGGCAGGAGGACACGGAAGTCGGGGGAGTTGACCAGGTGGTACGGCTCCATGGTCACCACGATCCCGAACCTCGGACGGTCGTGCGGGATGTGCGCGAACGCCGGGTGCCGGTCCTCGATGAGCTTCGCGGACTTGTTGATCTGGTTGAACGCCTTGCCCAGCTTCTGCTTCAGTTCGTCACCGAACTGCTGCGGACCGAGCCGCAGACGGGCAGTGGGCCGGGCCGACTTGACCTCCACCAGCAGGACGAGGCCGGGCAGCACCGCAATCCAGTCGACGCCCTTCTTGTTGTCCCTGTCGTAGACGATCTCGGGGTGGACGTCGGCATCCGGGAGCAGTCGCAGGTGACGGCCGACGTACTGCTCGAACAGCTCGCCCAGGTCCCGGGTGAACGCCTCGAACGCGTCCCCGTAGTGCTCCATCCCGGTGTAGTACAGGCCCATCGGGCTGGCCTTGCCCAGCACGGCGGGCGCCACCGGGATGAGGTAGTCGCATCCGAAGCCCCGCACCAGCGGCCGGGAGCGCAGCGGGTTGGGCGTGTACCGGCGCAGCAGCGGGTCGTTGGAGAGCAGCCCGCTGGCCGCCCGGGCACGTTCTTCCTCCACACCGGTGGCGAAGTGCCGCTCGATCACCGTCTTGAGAGCGGCGTGGCTGGTCAGTTCCTCGAACACGGTCAGCTCGTCCTCGGGAACCCAGGCCAGGTCGAACCGGCCCTGCCGGTGGGTGGCCGCGGTGTGCAGCAGCTGCGCGAGCCCCACGTAGTCGGCCAGGGGGCAACCCAGCAGGTCGTGTTCCCAGTCGTCGACGAGGACTTCCAGCGGCTTCGTCGGCGTCGTCTGGACGAGCAGGGCCAGACTGCGGGCGAGCTCGGAGAAGTCGTCCTCCTGCCAGGTGAACTGCTGTCCGGCCACCCGCAGCAGGAACCCTTCCAGCCGCTCACCGACCGGCAGGTGGCGGTAGAGGTCGTCCAGCGCCACGTACTGCGCGAGGATCTCCACCAGGTCGCCGTCGGTGGCCGGCCGCTGACGGTGCTCGCTCCCACGGGTCAGCGACACCCACGCAGTGTCCGCCAGCCCCCAGGGCCGGTACAGGCCCGAACCGTCCTGCCTCCACTCCTCCTTCGCCGGCCACCGCGAACTCACGGCCGCGATCAGCGGCAGCAGGGAGCTCGGCGGATGCCGGCGAACCCGCTGTACGTACTCGCGGTCGGAGACGGGGAACCGGAAGAACGAACGGACCATGCGCACGATTCTGCATGCGACGCAGCACGGGGCAGACCTAAATTCCCTGCCCGCCCATCGCGGCCTTCACCCGCTTCGAAGGGGCACGCCCTGCCCACCTTCCCGGGCCCAGCGTCGCCGAGGTCGCTGCTGCCATCCGCGCCGATCCTGAGATCGCCCGTGCCGCGGCCGCCACGCTGGAGGAGCTGATCGCGGTGTGACGGCACGCGTCCACGGCACGGAGACGGGCTGCTCGCCTACAGGTCGAGCAGGTGCTGGTAGATGCCGTACTCGGTGAGTGTGGTGCGCAGGCTGTTCAGAGCGTGAGCGGCAGCGCCGGGGTCGCGGGCGAAGATCTTCTTCATCCATTCGGGGTTGTCGATGTACGCCTCGCTGGTGTTGTTCGTGTACCGGATGGCGTTGTTGAGGATCAGGTCCTTCAGGAAGTAGATGTCGGTGTCCCAGCTGTCCGGGTAGGTGGCCCCGGGCAGCAGGACGCCTTGGACGGGGTGCCAGCCGCGCTCGGCGAAGCGTTGCTGCGTGGCCTGGCAGGCGATGAAGCCGATCGTGTGGATCTCGGCCTCCTGTCCGGTGGGCAGAGCCTTGATGAGGTGTTCGGTGACGGCCTGGGTGCCCTGCCCGGTCTGGATGCAGTCGTCGAAGACCGCGACCCGCAGCGGTTCGGTCTTGCCCCGGTGGTTGCTGAGGGCTGGTCCGAGGGCGGTACGGCACTGCTGGTCGAGGGGGGCGCCGCTGCTGACGGCGATGCGGAAGTCGGAATGGAAGGCGTCGGCGGGGTCGGTGAGCAAGTGGGTGGAGCGGACGTTCGCGATCGCGGCGGCCAGCGGAAGGCCGTAGGCGGTGGCGAACTCAGCGAGCAGGGAGTCGGCGGCGTACTGGCCGTTGCAGCCCTGGGAGACGAGGAGGTCGAAGGCGGCGCCGGAGCGGTGAAGGTCGAAGGCGAGCTGGGTGCAGGCGTGCTCCCAGGTGACCTGGACGGCGCTCTGGTGTGCCGGGTCGAGGCCTTCCAGGGCCTGGTGCACGCGGTCGACGGCGGTGGTCAGCAGACGGTTGCTGTCGGCCTCGGGCAGTTGCTGGGCGCGGCAGATGCGGCGCAGGTGGTAGGTGAGGTCGTCGAAGAAGTACAGGCGGGCGATCGGCGTTCCGATGGTCATCGCGGGCTCCGTGAGGTTGGGGGTCACGCTGCGGAGGTGTGCTGCTGAAGCAGGGCCCAACTGGTGTGTTCCAGTGCCTGGATGCGCTGGGCGACGGTGGCAGGTTGGGTGTGAGCCGCCTGGAAGAGGGTGGTCAGGTCGTCGAGGAGCTCGTCGACGACGATGCGTTCTTCGAGGCGCAGGCTGGTGGCGATGCCGCGCGGGGCCCCGGTGGGGCGGGGCGGGCTGATGATCTGCCAGAGGTAGGCGGCTCGGACGGCGGAGATGGGGTCGCCGGGTGGCAGGGCGAGGGCGGAGGTGGCGTTGGCGAGGGCGTCGCCTAGGACGAAGGTGATGTCGGCGGTGGAGGCGGCACCGGCCTGGAGGCGGGACCACGCTTTGAGCTGGTGCGGGGTGGGGAAGCCGTGCTGGAAGGCCTCGTCGGGGTCGTGGCCCGTTTTGGTGAGCAGGTCACGGAGGGGGGCGTAGCCGTCCATGCGGAGGGTGTGGCCGGCCTCGTGCGCGGTGAACATCTCGCTCAGCAGATCCTCGATCGGGCCTTGGTACCAGGCGTCGAGTGCTGTGAGCCGTCCGATGCCGATGCGCTGGGCGGCGGTGAGGCCGGACGGCAGGTCACCGGGGCTGGTGCGGGCGAGGTGGGCATAGACGCGGGCGACGACAGCGATGGCGGCCGGTTGCATAAGGAAGCCGTCGTTGCCGGGCACGGAGAAGGCGTAGTAACCACGGCCGTAGCTGGAGGCGGCGATCTCGGTGGTGGGGCGGAAGCGGTGTCCGTAGCGGGTGAAGGCTGCGGGTTCGTCGATGCGCAGAGCGGCGAAGCTGCGGGTGTTGGCCCACAGTGCGAGGTCGTCCTCCTGGCGCCCTTGTTCGGTGCCGGGGAGCAGGGCCTGGGCGGCCTGCAGCGCCTCGCGGGGGCTGGTGGTGACGGTGTCGGGCGTGATCCCGTGTCCGGCGAGGCGCTGGTAGTCGGTGCTCTCCAACCGCCGGATCGCTTCGCCGAGCAGAGCGGCCCGGGCGTCGGGACGCGCGAGGAAGTCCTCGGTGGCGTCGGGGCCCTGGTGCCGGTAAATCTCACGCAGGACCATGTGGGCGGGGTAGTCCAGCGGGTGACCGGCGGCCAGCGTGTCGGGGTCGATGCCGGACAAGATGGCCAGGTGGTGGGCGTCGGCCAGCAGTGCGAGCGTGGGGAGGGTGTCGTGGTCCATCACGGGACTCCTGGTCAGGTGCAGGGAGCTTGGGGCATGGGCTGCGGCGCGGCGTCCGGCAGATGGACGGTGGCGTGGTGGTGGGCTCCGGCCGGGATGCGGGCGTCGGGGAGCGCGAGGCCGTCGATGAGGGAGCTGCCGGCGTCGAGGTGCGCTCCGGCCAGGACGGCGCTGTTCTTGACGACCGCCCCGGCGCCGACCCGGGCGCCGGGGCCGAGGTAGGCCCAGCCTTCGACCCGGGCGGTAGGGGCGAGGTGGGCCGACGGGTGGATGTGCTGCTGGTCCGGCTTCGTCCGGGTCAGGTCGTGGTGGGCCAGCCACACGCGGAACCAGGTGCCGGTGTCCCGCCACGGGGCGGTTCGTACCGCGAGGCGGACGTCGTGGCCGGTACCGATGAGCGCGGGGACGAATTCATCCGCCCATGGGTCCTCCGCGCGGTGCTCCAGACCGTCGAGGTGCGGCCAGGCTTCGGGCGCGACGATGCTGACGCCGATCTGGTGCGCGAGCGTCTCGCCCGGGCCCGGTGCCTGACGGTCACGGGGGTGGGGGGCGCGGGTGGCGGTGATCAGGCCGTCACCGGTGCGGGTGAGCAGGCGCGGCCGTCCGTACTGGCCCTCCTCCCTGCCGGGTCCGGGAGTTGCCGCGAGGGTAAGCGTGGCGCCGGTGGCGGTGTGTTCGGCCAGGATGGAGCCCCAGCCCTCGTCGAGGATCACGTCGCAGTTGAGTGTCACCACCGGCGTGCGGGCCGCCGCGTACTCCTCGCGCAGCCACGCGTACACGCCGGGCCAGTGCGGTGGCGCCGTCGCGGTCCGCACGGCCGGCTGGTAGGCGCTGAGAGCCCGGGCGACGCAGTCCGGGTCGTGGTCGTCGCGGTGCAGGAGGGTGACGCGGTCGATGCCCCACTGCTGAAGGACGTTCAGCTGCCGGGCGAGGACGGTCTGTTCGCCGAGGGGGATGAGGGCCTTGGGCCGGTCGCGGGTGAAGGGGTCCAGGCGGGAGCCGCGGCCGCAGGCGATGATGCACGCCTCCATCAGGCTGTCCGTGCCGGCGCGTCAGGCGGCAACTGGCCGGTCGCCCGTTCCTGTTCGGGACGGAAGGCGGGGCTGTTGGCGGCCAGCATCCGCACCGTCTGGCCAGAGCGGTTGGTGCTGCCGTGCGGGGTGCCGCGCGGTACGGCGACGGCCTGTCCGGCGCTGAGGGTGAAGGTGTCGGTGCCGAGGGTGAACTCCAGCTCGCCTGTGAGGACGTAGAGGATCTCCTCGCCCTCGTCGTGGACGACGGGGGTGCGCACCGAGCCCGGGTGGATCTCCAGGTAGTCCATGGACAGGGTCCCCAGGTCGCCCAGCGTGCGCATGCTCATGGTGGGGGTGAGCCACACCATGTCGTCCGTGCCGCCCGTACCGTCCGGCGGGGTCTGGGGAGTGCTGGCGGTCATCGCGGTTCCTCCGGGGTGTAGGGGGTGGGTGCCGGGGTGGGGTCGATGACCACGTCCAGCACGGTGGGCGCCGCACGCTTCAGGGCCCAGTCGAGTCCGTCTTCGAGCTGCTGGGGGGTGTGGACACGGCGGCCGTTGGCGCCCAGGGATTTCGCGAGGGCGACCAGGTCGGTGTCGGGGAGCTGGCAGGCGACCGGCCGGTGGCCCTCGCGGTCGAACCAGGCCTGCTGGGTGCCGAGCGTGCCGTTGTTGAAGACGACCCAGGTGATCGCCGCCTGCTCCGCCACGGCGGTGGAGATCTCCAGGGCACCCATGAGGAACCCGCCGTCGCCCGTCGTGACGACCACCCGCTCCCCGGGTCCGCCCATGGCGGTGCGGGCCTGCCAGGCGCCGACGGCTCCGGCGACCGCGTGGCCCATGGAGCCGAGCCCCGCGTTGATCAGGAATCGGTTGTCGCCCCGGGTGCGCAGGTAGCGCTCCACCCAGTAGGCGTTCTGTCCCACGTCCGCGAGCACCGTCGTACGGTCGTCCAGGTGCCGGTTGATCGCCTCGCACACGGTGACCGGGTGCAGTCGGCCGTCCGCCGCATCGAGGGGCACCAGCGGGTCGGGGTGGCGTCGGCGCAGGGCGTCGGCTCGGCTGGCGCCGTGGCCGGCGAGCCGCTCGGCGTGCGGGCGCAAGGCGGTCAGGAAGGCGCGGGTGGTGGCCTTCACGGCGATGCCGCCCTGATAGGTGTTGGCGAGTTCGCGCGGGTCGATGTCGACGCGGATCAGGCGGTCGGCGGGCAGGCGGGCGGTCCATCCGGCGGTGGTCAGGTAGGAGAAGGCCACGCCGAGCGCGAGCACCAGGTCGGCCTCGTGGTGCAGGGCGTGGTTGGCCGCGGCCCGTCCGTAGGTGCCGACCGGCCCCAGGGCGAGCGCGTGATGCTCGTCCAGGAAGCGTTTGGCGGCGAACGAGGTGGCCACCGGCAGGTCGGCGGCCTCCGCGACGTCCAGGAGCAGGCGAGCGGTGGTCGGGTCGGCGAGACCGCCGCCCGCCAGCACCAGCGGCCTCTTGGCACCCCGCAGGGCATCGGCGGCGGCCTCGACAAGCACGGCGTCGACTGCGTCGACGCCGTTCACCGCTCCGGTGGGCGGCGACGCGCCGTCGGTGTCCAGGGCGGGGGCGGTGAACAGGTCGGAGGGGATGTCGAGGTGGACCGGGCCGGGACGTCCAGAGCGGGCGGCGGCGAGCGCCTGCGCCAGCAGCGGGCCGAGCTCGTCGGCGCGTGTGGCCTGCCACGACTCCTTGACGGTGGAGCGGCACATGGCCGGGATGTCGGGGGTGCGTCCGAGGCCGGTGCCTTCCTGGATGCCGTAGTGGCCGAACTCGCCGGTGGCTGCCTGAGCGGTGATGGCCAGCAGGGGCACGCTGTCCATATAAGCGGCGGCGAGCCCGCCGAGCATGTTGATGGCCCCGGGGCCGGACGTCGACAGGCAGACGCCGAGCCCGGCGATGCGGGCGTGGACGTCGGCCATGAACGCGGCGCCCTGCTCGTGCCGGGTCAGCACGATGGGGACGCCCGCCTGGTCGAGGGCGTGGAAGAAGGGCAGGATGCGCTGGCCGGGAATGCCGTAGGCGCAGCCGATGCCCGCATCGGCCAGGGCGCGGGCGAGGACGTCGGCGCCGGTCGCCGTCGTCGTGTCGGCGGTGGTGGGGGTCATGTGCGGGCCTCCTGGGAACGGTGAGCGGGCAGGACGGAACGCAGGACGGCGGCCAGGTGCGGTACGTCGCGGGCGGCGGGGACGCTGATGCGCGCCCAGTCCGGGAAGCCGAGTCCAGCCGTGTGCCGGATGTGCACCCGGTGTTCGGCGGCCAGCTGGTCCACCACCGTGCCGGCGCACGGTCCGAGGTGAGCGAGGAGGAAGTTGGTCTGGGAGGGCAGGGTGCGTACCGCCATCGCGTCGAGTTCGGCGGCCAGGGCCCGGCGGGCGGCGCCGCAGTCGTCGACGACCGACTTCAGGTGCCTGCTGTCGCTGAGGGCGGCGGCAGCGGCGGCGAGCGCAACCCGGTTGGTGTTGTACGGCAGCGCGGTGCGGATCGTGGTCATAGCCTGGATCACGTCGCGGTCGCCGACCGCGTATCCAGCCCGCAGGCCGGCGAGACCGTACGCCTTGGAGAAGGTCCGCAGCACCACCACGCGGCCGCCGTCCAGGTGCTCCAGGCCGCTGCCGAACGCGACCGGGTCGGCGAACTCCGCGTACGCCTCGTCCAGGACGAGTACCGCACCCGCCTTCCTCGCGGCATCCACCAGGGCCGTGACTTCTGCCGGGTTCAGGGCGGTGCCGGTGGGGTTGTGCGGGTTGCACACCATCACGCAGCCAGCGCCGGCGAGAGACTGGCGTACGGCGGCCGCGTCGGTGCCGCCGTCGGGGAGCAGGGGGACCTGGCGGACCGGGTGTCCGGCGGTCTCCAGGGAGGCGGTATATCCGGCGAAGGTGCGCTCGGTGGTCACCGCTGGCCGCCCGGTGCCGGCGGTGGCGAGCGCAGCGAGCAGGATCATCTCGTCCGCTCCGTTGCCGACGATGACCTGCTCGGCGGCGGTACGGAAGCGGGCGGCGAGCAGGCTGCGCAGCGGCTCGCCGTCGGAGTGTGGGTACCAGTGCGCCGAGTCCACCTCGGCCCGTGCCGCCGCGAGCGCGAGCGGGGAGGCGCCGTGGGGGTTCTCGGACAGCGCCAGGCGGGTCACGCCGCGCGGGTCGTGGGCGTGCGGCCCGGCAGCGAAGGGGGTGAGAGTGGGGAATGCCCGTACGGCGGGCGGGACCGTGCGCGGTGGCGGGGCGGGGGTGCGGGCGGGCATCAGGCGGCTCCAGAGTCGGTCGGGAGGGATGACAGAACGATCAGGTCGCCGTGGAACGGGTGGCTGGACACCGTGCGGCAGCGGATGCGGTGACGGGCGCAGGCGGCGGGCAGTGCGGCGGGGTCCGCGGTGCGGTGGAGGTTGCCGACCAGCACGCCGCCGGGGCGCAGCAGACGCACGGCGTGGGCCGCGGTGTCGGCTGCCCCGGGCAGGTGCAGGACGTAGCAGGCCAGGGCGGCGTCCCAGGCTTCTCCCGGCGGCGACGTGAGCTCGGGGATGACGTGCATGCCCGCAGCGGCAGCCAGTCGGCGCATCGCGGGGCTGGGGTCCCAGCCGGTCAGCGCGGGCGGGCGGTTGCTCGCCCGCAGCGACAGACCGCTGCCGCAGCCGACGTCGAGCACCGCCTGCGGCGGGCGGCCGGCGACCTCGGCCACCGTGTGGAGGGCCCATTCGGCGGCGGCGATGTTCCGCCCCGCGTCGACGAGCAGGTCGTAGGCCTCGCCGAGTACGTCGTACAGGTCCGGAACCAGCGCGCTGCACCCGGCGCCGGTGGGGGCTGTCAGCACGATGCGGTCCAGGTAGCAGCGTGCCGTGCGGCCTCCGCGGCCCAGTTCGACGGCCAGAGCCTGCGGGTCCCGTCCGGGCGCGGCGCGCAGCACCACCGCTTCGGTGGCAGCGACGACCGGCCACCCGGCCGGTACCGGGAGCCGGTCACCGGGAGCGGCGGCCACCAGGATCTGCCGGGCGCGTACCGCCGCGGTGACGGCGGTGTCTACAGGCGGGACGAGCGCGGTGAGTGGAGTGGGCGAGGCAGGCATGCCCGACAGCGTCCGCGTTGCCACGGCGCGGATGAAGTGGATGACTGTGTGCCCGCTCCGCTCCCGCTGTGTGCCTGGTGTGTGCCCGGCCGATAACTCCCTGGAACCAGATCAATACGGCCATAACACTAGGCGTCGCGCCGACACCCGAGCCGCTCTACGAGAGGAGTCCGGGCAATGTGGTCGGACTTATGCCACCACCCCCTGGCATACGTGCGGATGACGCACAACTGGTCCCAAGAGGACCTCGCCCGGCTGATCCGCCAGGCCGCCAGCCGGCGCGGCCTGCGCAACAGCACCGACCGCAACCGGGTGTCGAAGTGGGAGACCGGCCGCGTCGGCGCGCCGGACGCCTTCTCCCAGGAACTGATCGCCGAGGTGCTGGACATCCCGCACCACCTCGTGAGTGAACTGGGCTGGCCCTGGTGGCTGCCCGCCTACACCGCGGACCAGCCTCTCTGGGACGCCGACGACGTCCGCTCTGTCGTCGCGTGGTCACCTGCGGCTACGGTGGAGTCCCTGGAGAGCGTCACCGGAGGACCCATGGACCGCCGCAGCTTCCTGATCGCCTCATCCGGCGCCGCCACGGCGGCCGCCGTCACGTGGGCGGGCAACGCTCCTTCTGCGGCAGCGTCCCCGACGGCAGGGCGGCACATCGGTTCCTCCACAGCCGACCTGTTCGACGCCAGACTGGCGGGCTTACGGCGTCTGGACGACCGGCTCGGCTCGGACGACGTCCACGAGGCGGCCCGCTCGGAGCTCCGGCTGATCACCTCCACCCTCCGCGACTCCGCCTACACCGAGGCCACCGGACGACGGCTGTACGCGGCGGCGGCGGAGGCCGGACGGATCTGCGGGTGGACCGCGTACGACTCCTCCCGCCACGCCGCCGCCGAAAAGTACTACCTGGCCTCGCTGCGAGCGGCCGGGCACACCGACGACCGGGCGGTCGGCGCCACTGTCCTCGCCTTCTGGGCGACGCTGCGCTACAACCGCGACGACCCGAACGGGGCCCTGGGCATCCTCGACGCCGTCACCGCCACCGCGAGCCGACGCACTGGCTCGCCCCGAGTGACCGCCCTGCTGCACGCCCGCACCGCCCGCGCCCACGCAAAGGCCGGCAACCGCTACGGCGCCCACCAGGCGGTCGACGCCGCGTTCAACGCGTACCAGCACGCCGCACCGACAGCGGAGGACGTGCCGTCCCTGTACTGGGTCAACATCGGCGAACTCCACCAGGTCGCGGCCAGCACCGCCCTCGAACTAGGAGAGCATCGCCGAGCCCTGGAGCACTTTCAGGCTGCCGAAGAAGCTGACGACCCGTACGACACGGACCTCGACCGCCGCGGCACCGCCATCTATCTCACCCGCCGTGCCGAGACCCATCTCGCGCTGGGCGAGATCGACGCTGCGGTCGACCTGGGCCGCCAGGCCGTGGACCACATGGGCGGCACCGCCTCCGCCCGCGGCAGCAGCAGCATCAGCGACCTGCGCGACAAACTCACTGAGCACCGTGGCGTCGGCGACGTCGAGGAGTTCCTCTCCGCCACCGCGTAAACGCCGAGGTCCCGCCCCGCGGCGTCGCGGAGCGGGACCTCGTACGAGAGGACTGGTCAGTCGCCAGCCGGCTGGCGGACGGTGACGGTCGCGGCGTGCGCGGGGAATCCCTCGTGTCCGGCCAGTTCGGTCACCACCGGGGCCAGCCGCCGGAACTCGGTCTCGTCCAGCTGCGCGAGTGCCGCCCGCACCAGGTACGTGGACGCGGTCACCCCGCTGGAGACCTGTGCGAACCCGGTGGTCGGCAGCGTCGCGGGGGTGCCGATCGCGAAGTTCGACGCCGCGAAGGTGGTCCACTGCCCCAGCAGCACCGTGCCGGCGTAGCGGGCCAGCGGCAGCCACTGACCGGGGTCGGCGACGGCCAGCTGCAGGTGCTCAGGAGCGTAGGCGTTGGCCACGTCCATGGCCTCCTCGCGGCTCGCGGCCAGCACCAGGCCGCCATTGCGGGCGATCGATGTCGTGGCGTAGGTGCGGCGCGGCTCAGGCAGCTCGGCGAGCTGCTGCGCCACGTGCTCGCGGACGTTCTCCAGGAGGGTGCGGGAGGCGGAGATCAGGACGGCGGAGGAGTCCGGACCGTGCTCGGCCTCGTTGATCAGGTCGGCGGCCAGCAGCCGGAGATCGGCGCTGTCGTCGGCGACGATCGCCGCGTCGGTGGGGCCGAAGCCGACCTCCACGACGCAGCCCAGGCGCTGGACCTCCAGCTGCGCGCACGCCACTGCGGGCGAGCCAGGGCCGACGATCTTACGAACCTTGGGCACCGTGTCGGTGCCGCACGCGAGGGCGGCGATCCCGGCCGGCCCGTTGCTGCGGTACACCTCGGTCAGCCCGAGTTCCTGGGCGGCGACCAGGGTGGCCGGGTCCACCTGGCCGGTGCCACCGGGCACCGGCGGCACCATGACCACGATCCGGTCCACTCCGGCGACCACGGCCGGGGTGGCGATCTGGATCAGCACGGACGGGAAGCTCCCCTTGCCCGAGGGGACGAACAGCCCGACCGAGGGGATCGCCGTGGCCTGCTCGCCGACCAGCAGCCCGGGCCTCGGCTCCGCCGTCCACGACGCACGCTCGACGATCAGCTCGTTGAATGCCCGCACCTGCGCGATCGAGGTACGGATCGCCTCGACCAGCGGCTCGCTGACCGCCGCGCGCGCCTGCGCGAACTCCTCCTCGCTCACCCGCAGCCGCTCGGCGGGCAGGTCCATCTTGTCGAACCGGCCGAGCGCGTCGACCAGCGCGGCGTCTCCGCGCTTGCGGACGTCCTCCACGATGGTCGAGATCGAGGCCCGCAGACCCTCGTCGATCCCGTCGTGGCCGCTTCCCCGGGACAGGATTCGATGGCGCTCCTCGGCCGTCGCCGCGCTCCACTCGACCAGCCGCAGATCCGCCATGTTCGCAGTCCCTGTCATCCGTCCGCTTCTCATCAGTTGTCTGTACGAGGGTCCGGCCCGACCGCGGGCGCCCTCACCGGAGGTGTGGTCGCGATCGACTGCCGTTGTCACCAGGGTAGCGACCTGGTCGTCCTGGCCGGTGTGACTCGGCACCCTGCTCAGCCGCAGCCGGACTCGCCACCGTCCACCGGGATCACCGTCCCGGTCACGTAGGCGCCCGCCCGCGAGGCCAGGAACAGCGCCACCCCTGTCATGTCCTCCGCCCGCCCGATCCGGCCCAGCGGAATCGCCGACATCAGCCGGTCCCGCTCGGCGGGGTCGGACAGCAGCGGCTCCGTCATCGCCGTGGCGAACAGGCCCGGCGCCACCGCGTTCACCGTCACCCCCTCCCCTGCCAGGGCCCGCGCCAGGTGACGGGTCAGCTGGTGAACCGCCGCCTTGCTGGCGCTGTACGCGTAGTTCTCCACCGGCGATACCACCGGTCCGCCGTCGATCGACCCGATATTGATCACCCGTGCCGGGTCGCCGGAACCTGCGGCCACCGCCGCCCGCAGCGCCGGCAGCAGGCCCACGGTCAGACGGAACAAGCCCTTCACATTGACCGCCCACACGTCATCGAACGCCTCAGGCGGGTGACTCTCCAAAGGACCAACCCAGGTTGCTCCCGCGTTGTTGACGAGCACATCAACGGTCGGCGCGACCGCCAGAATCTCCGCGGTCACCCGGTCGGCGCCCTCCGTCGTGGCGAGATCGCCGACCACCGCCTCGCAGTGGCCGTACTGCCGCAGCTCGTCCACGGCACGCGCGCATGCCTCCGCCCGCCGGGAGACCAGCACCACCCGGGCTCCGGCCGCCACGAACCCGCCCGCGATCATCCTGCCGATGCCGGTCGCTCCTCCGGTGACCACGACGGTCTTGCCCGCCACTGAGAACAGCTCATCCGGGCCGGTCGGCCTTGGGCTTGTGCGCGTCTTCTCCATGCGGGCAAGCTCAGCCGATCTTGCGGGCGGACGACAGTGGACGGCTGTATGCCCGGTGTGTGCCGCACCGCCAGGGTCGGCGCTGCCCTCCAGGGCAGTCAGTTGGGGCGGGCGGTGAGGACCGGACCGAATCCGAGCCAGCGCGGCGTGAGAGTGAGCGGCTGCTGCCTGGTGATCTCGGATGCCTTGTGCAGGAGGCGTCGTAGATCTTCGCGTCGCGCCTCGGGGCCGCGTACCCCGGAGGTGACGTCGCCGAGCACAGGGCGCAGCGGGTACGCCCAGATCTCGATGCGGCCGCGGGTAGTGGTCTGCTGGTTCCGGTCGGCGATGTGCAGCCAGTCGGCGGCGTCCAGGCCGGCCGCCGTGGCGAGGGCGTCGATGTGGTCGCCAAGCGGTTCTCCGCCGGTGGTCCAGGTGTGGCGGATGCGGGTGCCGCCGTTGGGGCGGCGGAAGTTGATCCAGAGGAAGGTTTCCGGCTCGAAGTCGGCTGTGATGCTGGCGACGAGCGCCTTCTCCACCGGTGCCGAATCGTCGGTAGGCCGGAGCACGGCCGGAGGTCGCGTCGCGAGGGTCGTCATCGGACCGCCTCCGCCGGGTCGGCCGTGCACGCGTCTGGTGTCGGTGCCCTGCCGCGTCTCGTGCTCTCCTCGGTGGCGAGGATCGCCGTCATCACGCGTGCGGCCAGCAGCTCCTGAAGCGGGTAGGGGATCACCATCGTCCCGTCGTAGCGGTCCAGTTGGAGGGCCTCGCGTCGTACGAGGTCGTAGCGCGGGTCCTGGCGGGCGCGACGCCAGGACACCGCGGTGTGTGACAGGCCCGGATCGTCATTCGTCCGGAGGCTGGCAACGAGGTCTTCCAGTTCGGCGATACGCCGCTCTGCCCGCTCGTTGCGGCGTTGCTTGGCCCGGTCCCAGCCCCTGCTGAAGGCGGCCTTCCTCTCCCGGCGTGGTCCTTCGTCGAGCCAGGCGACCAGACCTGCGGCGGCCTCGCGGTGTTCCTGGGCCCGGTCCGGGTCGCTGGTCTCCAGCTCTTTGAGGTGCACGAAGTCGTACAGTCCTGCGAGTTCGTCGGCGAGCTGCTCGATGCGCTGCTCCTGGGTGGGCTCCCCGGCGTCTTCGGGTGGCGGGCCGAGGGCGTCGCTGCCGACGGACATACGTACTCCTGCGGGATGGTGCGTACGGGGGCCAACGCGGGGAAGTGCGGCAAGGTTACCGATCGGCCGTGGAGACGGTCGGGCGGTCGGCATCCAGGGGGGCGGGGCGGGCCGGTTCATGACTCCACAGGCTCAGCCGTCCCGCGCACGGCACCGGCGGGTCGTATTCCTGCGGATCGGACAGGCGCCAGTGACGGTGATCCGGCATCGCCCACGGCGAGGAGGAGCCGGTCACCACGTCGTCCAGCGTGACGTGCCCGATGATTGCCGAGAAGACGGCGTCGGCCGGGAGCGTCAGGCCGAACGTGGCGGCCAACTCGAGCGTCTCGCGATGCACCCGGCCGGCCGCGTGAATGTACAAGCGGCCTCGGTGCGGCGTCTCCCACGTGCGGTTCTCCACGTCCTTCAGCCCCGCCACGATCGCCCATGCGAAGGGCTGGCGCACCGTGAGGACGGGGGTGAAGACGCGCACGTCCGGCGGGAGGGTCGGCAGCTGCAGAAGCACTTGTCGGCGCCTTTCACAGTGGGAAGGTCACCCGGGTCCGGAGGCCTGAGAGCCGAGAGCGGGCAACTGCCCGGTCGTGACCAGGAGGTGTTCCTCCCACAGGGCGCGCAGGACCTGATGCCAGCCGTGCGGGGAGGACGTCCACTGCCCGCAGCCGCAGCGCACGCTGAACCGGCCGTCTGGGGCGGGCCCCTCCCGGTGCGGACGGTGCTGCTGGATCAGATCGCTGTGCTCGGGGCAGATGTGGCCGCCCTCGGCGATGACGGTGCCCGCGCCGAGCAGGAGCCATCCTTCCCCGGACCAGGACGCGCGGGCCGGTGCCTGGCCGGTGGCGGCAGCGCGCACGTCGAACTCGGCCCGGCAGGTCGGTATCAGGCAGTGGCGCAGGACCGGCGCGTTCAGGAGAGCCTCCAGTTGGGCGTAGAGCTGCTGGAGGTGCTCTTCGGTCAAGTTCTGGAGCGAGACGCGCGGTAGGGAACTCGGCGCCATGGGGCCCCTTTCGTGGCGGGTGTGAGCGGACTGGCGGGCAGGGTCGTGCGGTGTGCTCGGCGTCAGGACGCGTTGTCGGCGGATTGGCCGGCGTGCGCCGTGCGGGCAGTGCGCGGGGTCATGCGCCGGAGGGGGCTGGCGGGACGAGTCCGAGGACGCGGGCGCTGGTGCAAGGCCAGCGGACGGGCTCCTTGCGGGTGCCGAAGAAGCGCGGGCCGCTCGGGTTGACCGTGTAGCAGCGGGCGCAGACTCGGGTGAGGGCGCGGCCGTCGATGAACCCGGTGACGGGCCGGTGGCCGAAGGTCTGCCCGTACAGCGGGGGGAAGACCCGGAGTTCGGCGGGCACGCAGTGGAGGCACGGCAGTTTGCCGCGCATGGCCGCGTGCCGCGCCGACGGGTCTTCGGTGCGGTATGACCCGGCGGTGAACCCGCCGCCGTAGTCGATGTCGCCGTCCCAGTCGTGGAGGTACTCGCCGCCGAGCATGCGCGGACACTCCGGGTCGGTGTGGTACTTGCGGCCGTGGGTGACGTAGGCGGTGCGCGGGTCCGTAACCATGGGGCGCTCCGGTCAGTCCGTCGTCGCGACGGGCTCGGCTACTGCGGCGAGGCACGCGGCGATGACGACGACGGACGGGGTGTCGGACGGGAAGTCGGGGTTCGCACCGTTGGGGCAGGTGAGCCCGGAGTCGCCGGACTCGTTGTACACGGACCAGACGGCGCCGGACGGGTGGCGCAGGATGTTGAGCGGCAGGTCGGCGTCTCCGGTCCAGCCCGCGGCTTCCAGCGCCTCGATGACGTCGAGGCGGCCGTGCCAGTCGCCGGGCTCGGGCTGGCTGATGATCAGATGCAGGTCGGGCACGGTGCTGGTCCTCCAGAGGGCGGGACGGGTGGGGTGGTGCGGACGGCGGGCGGGCACGCTGTCCGCACGCGAAGCTGGCCGGCCGCTCACTCGACGGCTTCGAGGTTGGGGGCGGGTTGGTGCTGAGGCTCCTCTCTGGCTTCGTCGGGCGGGTCGCTGCGGGGCTGGCCCAGTCCGGCGAGGTCGGCCGCGAGGTCGTTCATGATCTTCCAGGCGTCGGCCAGGTTGTCGGCGATCTGTTGGGCCAGTACTGCGGGCGACTCGTGGACCTCGCCGCCGGGCTCCGGCGCACGGGCTGGAGGCTGCTGCGTCGGCCAGTGCAGCGGTGGCGGCGGGCTCGCAGGGCGCTGCTGGGGAATGGTGACGATGAGGGTGGCGATGTCCGTGCCGGACTCCGCGAAGGTGCCTTCGGGCAGGGGGTGCACGGTGCCGCCCCGTTGTGCGACGAGGTTGCGGAAGGCGGGTGCCTTCCCCTTTTGCCACGCCACGCTCTGGATCATCACCGCGACCAGCAGTCCGCCGGGCTTGAGGAACTGCAGCGCGTGGGTGACGTGAGCGATGTCGGCCTGTCGCGTGAAGGGCGGGTTCATGATGACGAAGTCGTAGAGCGGGGCGGGTTCGACGGTGAGGAAGTCGGCGACGGTCAGCTTCCGGGCCGCGCCGGTCTCGTCGAGAGCTGCCGCGTTCTCGGGGTCCCGCTCTACGCAGTCCACGAGGCAGCCGATGCTGTCGAGGGCGCAGGCGATGGCGCCCCGCCCTGCGGAGGGCTCCAGGACTTCGGCGCCGGGGAACGGCTCGGCCAGTGTGATGAGCTGGTCCACGACCGTGTCGGGGGTGGGGAAGTACTGCGAGGCCTGGCGGTGTTCGCGGGCGGTGGTGACCTCGCCGTCCTGGAGGAGTTTCGCGACGGCCTGTGCGGCGTCGCCGGGAAAGACATGGGCCTGGTCGCGGCTGGACCAGGCGCCTCCGGCGCCCTCGATGACCTCGTTCGTGCGCTCGTAGAGGCGAAGTGCGAGGCGGGGGCCGGGGATGCGGAGATGGCGGCCTTCGGTCTGCACGCCGCGGAGTACGTCGACAACGTCTGCGGGAATCTTCATGTGCATCGCCTCCCGGTACGGAGCAGGGCTCGGCGGATGTGCCTCGCTGCGGCGCCACCTCCGAGAAGCCGGTGACGCGGGGCAAGGAGAGGCCCGCGCCACCCAACGGGGGGAAGGCGACGCGGGCACGGGCCCACCCTAACAGATATGGCGTTGTCTGAACAACTCTATATCTGCGCGGCGGTGCGGCCGACCTGTCGGCGAGTGTGATGCGCGCGGACGAGCGCGGCGGCGGCTCCCTCCGGGGAGTGGTAGGGCTCGTCTATGCCGGGCCCGCTCCACCGGCCGTCGCCGGTGCGCCGGATGGGCCCGGCCTCGCGGCCGCTGACCCGCACCGGACGGGTCCCGTCGGCCTCTTCGGGGCCGATCACCGCGTCGTGGAGGGTGTCGACGATGGCGCGGACGGTGCCGAGGCGGTGCGCGTCGTCGAGGACACGCGCGGTTGCCTCCAGCCGTGCGCTGCCCTGAGCGGCCAGCGCCTCCACCTCGCCCGCCGGGGCCCAGGGTCCTGGGAGCGAGCGTGCTGCGGCCCTCAGGGTGTGCGCGGCATCCGCCACGGTATCCAGCGCGGCCGCGGTCGTACGGCACTGTGCGGCGCTGCCCGCGCAGGGGCCGTTGGGCAGCGTCTGCACAGCCGCATCGAGGGACCGCATGTCCTCGGCCAGAGGCTGGAGGCGGGGAAGGTGGGCTACTTCGGCCTGCACCTCGCGGTAGGCGCGGTGGAGCGTCTCCAGCAGCTGGTCGGCGGCGTACCGGTCGGGGAATCGGCCGGTGAGGTCGGCGGGCGGGGTGGCGGCGGTCGCCTCCAGTCGGGCGATCGCCTGCTCGGTGAACGTCAGCAGGCGGGCGACGGGGAAGACCAGCCACTGCCGGGCGTCTCCCGTGATCTCGCTCAGCAGGGCGCGGGCCGGGTCGCGCACCAAGTGCAGCAGCCGGGCCAGGCGGCGGCAGCCGGCGCGGGCGCCGACGCCGTCGCGCTCCCGCCGGAGGGTCTCCAGGCCGTCGAGGAGCGCAGCCACGTGCTGCTGGCGCAGGTAGTGGAAGTGGAAGGCCCGGGCCGCCGAGTCGATGAGTTCCGTCTCCTGCAGGAGAGGCAGGCCGACGGCGACACGGGCTTCGTCGACGCGGGAGTAGGGCTCGGGTGGGCCGTCGGGCAGGCCGTGCGCAGCGATGTGGAGCATGACGGCGTCCTCGGCGGCGCGCTGCACGTCCTGGCGTACGGGGCCGAGGTCGCTTCCGGCCCGGCCGCGGGTCGGGGTGCCGGTTGGGACCTGGCCCACGACCTGGTCGTCGGGCCCGAGGACGTCGTGCGCCGCCATGCCAGTGGCGGGCACCAGCCGGAAGGCCGGGAAGGCGGACAGGGTGTGGGTGGTCACGGGGCTCCTCGGTTCAGGGGGAGGGGGTGAGCAGCGCGGTGTCGCTGCGCGGGCGGCGGACGGGAGGGCGGCGGCGCAGGAACTCGTCGATCGTCTCCGCGAGGTGGCAGCCGGAGCAGGTGGGTCCGTCGTGGTGCCCGGCGCGGTGTCGCGCTTGGAGGTGGGCGAGCGCCGCGTGCAGGTGGTGGCGTGCCTCGTCGTAGTCGTCGGTGATGGTGTCGAGGACGGCCGCGGGGGTGGGCAGGACGGCGACGCTGTGAGCGGGCACGGCGTACAGGTCGCGGGTGTTGTTGGGGTAGAGCAGGTCGCGGGAGGTGGCCGTCACGCGGATGCGGACGCGGCCGGTCGGGCTGAGGCCCTCGAACGTGCCCTCGACCAACTCGGTCGAGTGCAGGTTCTTGCCCCAGCGGCGGGCGTAGAGCACGGTGCAGCGGTCGGTGAAGGGGATGCCGCGCCAGTCGGCGGCGTCCGGGGTCGATTCCGGCATGAGCAACCTCCGGGAATGGGAAGGTGGTTGTGCCCGGCGTACGGTCGGCGCCTCCTCGACGGTGGGGGACGGCGGCCTGCGCCGTGGCGTCGAAGCGGGGCCTCGTGGCGGTGGCGCTACGGTTCGCTGCCGGTGACGGGGAGCGCGGGGGCGGCGCGAAGCTGGCGTGCGGCGTTCTGCAGGCTCTTCACCATGTCGTCCAGCATCCGCGCCTGGTCGCTGCTGGTCTGCTGGGCTCGGAGTCGAGCCCGGTGTCCTTGCATGAACTCGGCGAGACCGGCTGCGGCCTGCCCGGGGGCGAGGACATCACCCCAGGAGAACTCGCCGACCTCTACGGCCAGGGCCGCTTCGAGCTCGTCGAGGAGCTTGAGCCGGCGCGCGACGTTCGGGTCGGCTGCGGACGCGAGCCTCGTCCGCAGCTCTTCGGTACGCCGGTGGTGCTCGGTGCCGAGGCGGTTGGCCTGCTCGTGCAGGGCCTTGGTGCGGCGGGTCTCGGTGTTCTTCAGAAGGGTCAGCAGGAGCCCGACCGTGAGCTCGGGTTCGCGTTCCTCGGGCTTGACAACGACCTGGAAGCGGCGCTTTCCAGTTCCGGGGACCATGAGGCCCCACTTCTCCGGGAGTTCGTCGGGCGGGGTGATGTGAATGCCGGGGGAGACGATCCAGAAGGCGGTCGAGTACTTCCACCAGGCTTCCGCTTTCGCCTTCTGGGCAAGTTCGCGGCGGAAGTCGGCGCGGCTGGTCTTGAGTTCGCAGACGTCGATGCGGCCGGCGCCGCGGGACTGCCACAGGCCGATGTGTACAGCGTCGGCCCGGCGGCCGCGTCCTTCGGGGTCGACGACTTCGGTCAGGTAGACCGCTCCGGCGCCGTTGGGGGCGTCGCGGTCTTCGGGCCGGATGAAGTGGTCGTGCAGCAGCCTTTCCAGTTCGGGGGTGCGTATCGCGGGCGGACGCTGAGCCCGACGGCGAGGCCTGTCCTGGTTCGCGGTGGTGTTGACCGGCTCCTGGGCCGGGTCGGTGAGGAGCGGTTCCTCCCACCCGGCGGAGGCGCTGGCGCTCGAGGTCACCTCGGGGCCGTCCCCTCGTCGAGCAAGGTGCCGTCCGTCGCAGCCGCCGCACGGTGGCCCAGCACCCGCGCGAACGCGTCGCGCACGATCTCGTCTCCATCACCCCAGGTCTCCATCACCTGCTGGACGGCCTGGTCAAGCGTGCCGCGCAGCCAGACGATCTCGGTGAGGGGCAGGGCGTAGCGGCCGTCCGGGGCCGGCGGCGTGAAGGTGAGGTCGACCTGAGGCTCGTGGAACGGCGACTCCGCCACCCGCAGCTCGTGCCCGCGGTCGCGCTTGAGCGGGCGACCGCCGTAGACCATCAGACCCCGGTTGTCCTCCGGGTCCTCGCACGGCTCCTGCAGTGCCTGCGGAAACTCCACGGAGACCGAGGAGATGTAGGGCGGGCGGCTCCAGAGGTTGGCCAGTTCGCGTGACGGTCCGGACCAGGTGGGCAGCTGACCGGTAGCGCGAAGGATGAACTCGTGCATCACGCGGTTGTACTTCGCGTCGTTCAGGGCGTGGTGCGCGGTGGTGTCCTGCGGCGGGAAGAACCCGTCGTCGATGTCCTCCGGCGTGATCCCGGCGTCCTCGGCCACGCCCATGACGTCGGTGCAGTACCGGGGAACGGACTCCGGCATGGCGGCGTGCCAGTCGTGCTGCCACAGGGCGTGGATCCGGTTGGTGTCCTGCGCGCCGAAGTAGGCGTACAGGCGTGCGGCCGGCCGGGCGGCGAAGTATCCGGCGATCTCCGTGCGGATCTGCTCGATGCTTTTGACGTCGGGGTGGCTGCGGTCGAGGCGGCCGTCGGGGGTCAGGGGGAGCAGCGGCCAGACGTGGTCGCGCAGCCACTGGCACAGCGGGCCCGGTTCGTTGAGGATCCGCTCCTCGTCCACGTCGGCGTTGACCGCGTAGTACCCCTCGCCGTTCTCGTCGTAGAGCCCGAAGGTGATCGTCCCGCTGTTCGTCTGGTCGTCGCGGAGGAACTCGCAGTCCCCGTACACGCGCAGCTTCTTCATGCCATTCCCTCGTGGTTCGGATCTGGTGGGGAGATCGGGCGGCCGGTCGGCTAGGGGCGGCTGGGCACGGCGTTGTGAAGTCGGCCGTCGAGTTCCCGGCCGGCGGGCGCCTTTCCGACGCGGACGGCGATGGTGTTCTCGTCCAGGAGCCAGGTGCTGCGGGTGCGCTCACCCGGCCGCAGCAGGCGCGTGGTCGCCGCGCGGAAGGTGTGGCTGGGGCCGCGCTCGCGGATCGTGGCCGAACTGCGGCCGCCGTGGAGGGGGTTGTCGTACGCCCGCCCGCCGCCGAAGTTCGGGTCGTCGACGACGGGGACCGCCCGGTACTCGCCGTGCTGCGTGAAGTAGAACGGGACGTCGCTGCGCGCACACGCGTCACGGATGTCACGGGCCCACTGGGGGTGCAGCGGCCGTGCGCCGGTCCCGGATCCGCCACCGGCGATGACCCAGTGCAGGCGCGCGATGCGGTGCCACTGCTCGCCGTGGCGCTCCATGCCGTCGACGACGGCGCCTTCCGGTGCGTCGGCGTACGGGTCGGTGACGTCGCGGAGCTCGGTGAGGTAATCGTGCAGGTCGACGGGGCCGGTCAGCGGCTCGCAGGCGACGAATCGCGTGGCGGCCGGGGTTTCCAGCAGCGTCGGGATGCGTGTCTCGGCGGTCTGCTGGTCTGTGACCTGCACGCCGAGCCAAATGTTCGCCGGGGGCGTCTTGGCGCGGGCTCGTGCGTCCTCGGCGGCCGGGCTGGTGCGCATGCGATGGTCCGGGACCATGTCGAACTTGGCGGCATACTTCCGCTTCCTGGCCTCACGCTGTTCGACGAGGTCGCGCATCCGGCCCGGGTGTTCCGTCAGGACGACGAAGGTGTGCTGCTTGTTCACCTCCATCTCCTCCAGGACGCGGGTGATGAAGCGGTCCGGCACGTCGAAGTGGAACAGGTCGCGCACCAGGACGCGCTGGCCGGTCTTCCTCCAGAGGCAGGGCTGGATGATGCGGCCCTCGTGGTGGACGGCGCGGTTGGCGCGGGAGCCGGTGCCGCGGGTGACCGGCTGCCAGATGCGGTCGGTCCAGGTGGTGCTGCTGTCAGCCATTGAGTCCTCTCCTATGTAGGCGTATGGCGCGCGGGTAGAGGAGTCGTCTAGTGGCGCCGGTTTCGGGCGACTGGGCGGTCAGCGGGCTTGGGGCAGGAGGCGTGCCCGCCGTCCGTCGGCGGAGCTGGGGGGTGTGTACGGCGTGGGGCGGGTGTCGCGGCCGACGTACAGCGGGTGCCAGGGCTGTCCCTTGGTGGTGACGCGCAGGCAGCGCAGGGGCACCGCGGCGCGGGTCAGCGACTCGGTGACCTGCTGGGCGCGGGCGACGGCGATCGGGCGTGAGCCCCATGCCGCGATCACGGGTCCGGCCTCGGCGGTGGCCCGCCGCAGGAAGATGTCGTTGTACGGGCCGACCGGGTCTTCGACGAGCGCGAGGCCCGCGGGCTCGGTGGAGATGAGCGCGAACAGGTTGACGACCATCACGCCGCCGGCCTCGGCGGAGAGGTGGTCCTCCACGAACCTGACGCAGCGGGTGAGGGTGGCGTCGGGTTTGAAGGCGTCGGCGATGGACGGGTTGAGCATGATCCATACGGCCGGGGGGAGGGTCTTGTTCCAGATGCGGGTGAGCAGGTAGCGGTAGCGGCGCTCGGTGTCGAACACGGCGGTGGACAGTTGTCCGGTGTCCGGGTCGGTCGCCACGTCCTGGACGAGGCCGGGGAGGTCTGGCAGTACGGTGGAGACGACGGCGGTCACTGATCACCCCGGATCAGCCGTCGCGGGGCGAGGCCCAGCGGGGTCTGCGTCGTGCAGATCTCACACCAGAACACGTCCGGCTTCCCCCCGGCGTTGGCCTGCTCCTTGGCTGACCACCGGCTCCAGTTCCGGCACTCGGGGCACTGGTACTCGTAGGCGTTCTCCAGAGCGTTGACCAGGGCTTCCAGCGTGGCCCCCTCGTACTCGGCGACCTGCGCGGCGACCTGGAGGGCCTGATGCAGCGTGTAGGGGTGCGCGGCGTCCATGCTCAGGTCGGCGATCGGGCGCCAGTCACCTGCGACCCAGACCTTCCGGTTGCTGTTCGCGCCGTCGGTGATCTGCCACTGGTCCAGCTTGAGGGACTGGCGTCGTCCGACGATCTCGCCGTATCCGCCGGCGGTGTTGGCGAGCGGGATGCGGAACTCGCTGACGAAGGTCCGCAGCACCTGCACCTCCGCCCGCAGACTTTCCAACTCGGCATCGCTCATGAAGCGGTGTTCCTCTCGGTCACAACGGCTGGTTCGGTGCGGGCGGCTCCTGGAGGCGCAGCACGGCGCGGCAGGCCAGCAGCAGGCCACGCGGGACGAGCTCGGCGAAGGCGAGCGGGTAGAGCAGGAACGCGTACACCGTCGTTTCTCCTTCAGGAGCGGTCAGAGGCGGCTACGCGCGCTCCGCCGTTACGTGGTGTGGAGGCCCGCCGCGCCAGGGTTGTTGGCGAACTGTCACCTGACACGACGGGCGCGAGTGCTGGGAGCACTCTACCGAATACAGCGTTGCTCATTCAACCCGTTTTCTGGATGCGGCGGAGTTATGGCCATCCGGGCTGACGAAATGCGCCCCTGGCCTGCCTCGCGCGCACCCCGATCTCTACGCTGTGACTCATGCCACGTCCATCTCTGCAGCACTCGGCACGTTCCGCGATCACCGCGTTCGTCGCGGACCTGGAGGAGCGCGGCCGGGGCACCGAGACCCGGCGGCAGCGCGAGGGGTACCTCGGCGAATACCTGGAGTGGGCCCGGCAGACCCTGCGACTGGACCGTCCGCTGCGCGCCGGGGACCTGGTGGACGAGGACCTGGCCCTGCGGTGGCTCGAGGCGGCGGCCGCAGGCGACACGCGCCGGCGCTTTCCGAGCGCGGGACGTCGTTCCGAGACCGAGCGGACCCCTTCCCGGGCGGACGAGGCGGCACGGGAGCCGCTGCAGGCGTCGGTAGCGGCCGCGGCGGCCCGCACCACGACGCTCAACACCTTCTCCCGATTTCTGGGACGCCCCCTCAACCTCCGTCTGCCGCAGCCGGTCGACCATCCACGCCTGGCCCCGCTGGAGGCCCGGCAGAAACTGCGCCGGATCGCCGACCAGCGGCCGACGGGGATGACGGAGCCGTGCTGGCAGCGCACCGCGACCCTGGCCGCGCTCGTCGTCGACACAGGGCTGTCCGTCGGCGCGCTGTTTCCGCTCCGCAAGTCTGATATCGACCTGCGCGAGGGGACCGTGACCGTCGGGGAGGACGTCTTCGAGCTGGACCCTGACACGACGGTCCTCCTGTTGCGTCAGTGGCTGAAGACGCATGCGCTCCTGACCGGGCATGCGGACGACGAGGTGAAGACCGGCTACCTCAAGGGCGGGGAGGTAAAGGAGGTGTGGATCACCGTGCATCCGGGGCCTACCCGGCGCGGCCATCCGACACGGCCGGCCGCCCTCCCCGCTGCCCTGCGGACGCTGCATGTTGCACACCAGGAGCTGACGAGGCAGCTGTTCGACGAGCCGGTCCGGCTGGGCAAGTTCCGCGCCGAGCCGCCCTCGCCCCGCCCTGCCGAACAGGTGGAGCTGACGGAGTCGGTGGCCTGACACAGCCGCACCACACGTTCAGTGGACCTGGCGGCCATCCGCCACGACGACGTGCCGTCCGCGCGGGAGCTCGCGGAACAGGACACGCCTCTAAAGGTGCCTGTTGAGCGCGTCGCAGATCTCCTGGCCCGTGATCCGGCCTGAGTCGCAGAGCAGTTGGGCTGCCTCGGCGATGCCCGCCCAGTGCAATCTGATCAACTCTCGGCTGTCGTCCTGTGCTTTGCGACTTGCCGCCTCGTCGGCCCCTAGCTCCGTCATCGCGGTCATGTCGTGGCTTGCGCCACTGCGGGCTGCCCGGGAGCGCTCAGGGGTCCACACCCCGTACTCCCGCATCCACTGCTCCTGGGCCAGGAGGCCACCGTTCAGGAAGACGAGCTGAGTGTGCTGCGCAGTGTGGTCACGAACCCAGGAGATGTCCGTGAAGGCATCAGTGGTCGCACCGGGCTTGATCGTGAGCTCGCAGACGTCGACGCTGCAGTTGCCTGTGGCCAGTCCTGCGGCCGCATGGCCTATCTCGTGGACTGCGGTGTAGAGACGGTACTGAGAGTCGGAGAACGCGAGGACTTCTCTGATGGTCTGCTGTCGCCTGACTAGCGAAGCCATGACTCCTCCTACGGGGAGGTCGTCCCTGCGGCCGGACGTACGAGGTGCACAATGTGAGCCGTCAGGATTGGTCGAGCCGGAATCGGTGCCCGGAGGCTGTGCAAGAAGTGGCTCGCGCGAAGCAGCCTGACAAAAGGAGGTTGCCGAGTCAACCCTTAAATGAGTACCCTGTCGGCAGACAGGATCATTGCGATCACCAAGACGACGGCGGAGGCGCCCGCAAGCCCCGCCCGGCCGGCCAGCCCGGCCACAAAGGAAGAGGAGAGACAGCTTGACGACAGACAGGCGGTTGAGCCGGGCGCTGAGTATGCGCATGCCGGCGGAACCGGTCGAGCGCTCGAAGAAGAAGGCCGCGGTGGAGAGCCGTGACCTTCGCGAGCTCCAGCGCGAGGCGCTGTGGGATCTGCTCCTCAACCCCCGCGAACTCGTGGCCGTTCCGCGCGCAGCGTACGGTTCGGGCGGGTACGGCACCCCGGCCTCCATCACACTGTCCGACTTCGAGCTGTCCGCCTTCCAGGACTTCCAGCGCTGGCACAAGGAGACCTACGGCTGGCGGCCGAGCTTCTCCGACTTCACCTACACCGTCTTCAACGAGTACACGCCGGAGACCGGCGACGTCATCTGGGAGCTGAACGAGCGCGTCCAGGCGCGCGCCGCACGCGAGAAGACCAGCCTCTCCCTGCTCATGCGCGAGGGTCCGCTGAAGTTCCTGCTCGGCCAGCTCGATGTCGTCAAGGTGCCGGGTGAACTGCCGGGCGTCACCGAGGATTCCAGCCGCCGTGAGACGAGCAAGTCCGACACGCTGGATCTGTTCAGCGGCTGGCGGCCCCCGGGCGAGCACCGCTTCACGGCCCGCGAGGTCATGCTGCTCTCCGACGCCACGGACCGTCACCGCGAGGCGCACGGCTGGCGTCCCACCCTCTACGACATCCAGTACACCTACCTCAAGTTCCACTACCTGGGCGACCCGGTAGAGGAGGACTAGCCGGGTCCGCGAGCGCGGACCCGGCCCCATCCCGGTCATCACAACCGCATAGCTGGAGCGCCATCATGGCCGACACCGCCACGGCCCCCGCAACCGCGAGGGGTCCGGTTTCCTACGCCCCATTCACCTTCCAGCAGGCCGTCCGTCGTGCCCGTCCCGTCCGAATTGCCATCGAAGGTCCGTCCGGCTACGGGCGGACACTCTGGGCCCTCAAGCTCGCACAGCGACTGGGCGAGCACGTGGCCGTCATCGACACCGAGCGCGGCAAAGCCGCCGAGTACGCCAAAGAGATCGAGTTCTCCCACCTGATCCTGTCCGACGACTTCAACCCCTCCCATCTCATCGACGCTCTGGCGTCCGCCGCCGCGATACGGTCCGACGTCCTGGTCATCGACGGCCACAGCGCCTTCTGGTCCGGCGAGGGGGGCCTGCTGGACCTTGTAAGCAAGGACACGCAGCCCGGGATCGGCGGCAAGGATGCGGCCTGGCGCAAGAACCGCCCCCTGCTGCATCAGGTCACCAAGGCGCTCCACGCCTACCCGGGCCACGTCATCCTCACCGTGCGCTCGACCACCGAGACCTTCATCGAGGAGGATGCAGCCGGCCGCCGGATCCCGGTCCGTCATGCGGTCAAGGCCCAGCAGAGTGAGGGGCTGGAGTACGACATGGACCTGTACGGCACCCTCATCGCCCCGGGGTCGCTGCACATCGTGAAGTCGTCCATCCCCGGCCTGCCGATCGGCAAAGTACTGGACGAGCCCGGCGAGCAGATGGCCACGGACATCTCCACCTGGGCTCACACGGGTGAGCCGCTGGACTGGGCCGCCTTTGTCCGTGCCGCTGAGCCGGACACGCCTCTGGACGATCTGATCGAGCTGCGTGCGCTCATGCGTGTGGCGCAGGCCTCCAACATGGTGCTGCCGGGCCCCGAGGGGGTCCAGCGTCTGGAGGAGATTCTCAAGCGGCGCATCGCGCTGCCCGTCACGCACGCCAACGCGGCGCTGGAGGTGTGGGACGACCGTGAAGGGCTGCTGCGCCGCCTTGAGATCGCCGACGCCGAGGGCGTAGGCAGGGCGCGGGTAATGCCCTCCGGCGCTGACGCACCCGTCGTCCTCCGGGACTGGATCATCGCCCGGGGGCGGGCCCTTTCTGGGGCGTCACCGAGTGAGGACGCCTCCGCACCGCCCCACCTGGGACCGGTGGCCGCTGACCAGACCGCGCAGCTGCCGCCGTTCGAGCCTGTGGGCCTGCCCGTCGACCCCGAGCAGCGGACCGAGGAGCAGCGCGACTTGGTCGACATCCGCGATATGGCGCAGCAGACCTGGAGTGTGGCCGAGGAACTGCGTACGACGCTTGAGGTCGCCGAGAAGCAGGGACTCGCCGGGGCGGAAGTCCTCGACTCCGACACGCAGGAGATCCAGCGGCTCGGGGATCTGCTCGACGCTCGTCTCCGTCTCCTCGATGCGGAGCCGGACTGACCTGCGAAAACTCGCTGCCATATCCCATGCCGAAATACAGGGTTGACTAGACAACTCTGTTTTGGATAGGTTTGCCCCTGTTCGCGGCGCTGCCACTTGGCCCTTCACCGCCGCATCCCCCTTCCTTCCTGCGCCTCTGAGGAGATCCGCATGGACTCGATCGATCCTTCACGCTGGGACCTCCTGGACGACCTGATTGCGGCCGCCACGGCGAGCCCCCCTCCCGCCCCGAACCACTGGCGGTTCGCAACGACGCCGCCCTCGCACTCCACCAGCGCCACATTCTCGGTTGCACCGACAACCTCTCACCTGGGACAGCAGCGCTGGGCGCGGGACACCCGTCCGGGCGCGCACTGCCTGCACCGTGCGGTGAGCCTCGACTCCTCCGTACCGCACGTCAGCCCCATGGACCCGGACATCGCACAGCAGCACGTCGAGTCCCTGACCCTGCGGGCCCGCATCGCCGCCGACATCGACATCGACGACCTCGGCCGCGCCATGGGCTTCGCGCACGACTACGACTTCCTGGGCAACACGCGGCAGCGGTTCGGCCGGTACAGCGCCCCCGTCGTACGAGACTCCGGCTGGGCCCACGACCCACACAGCTTCAGGGCCCTGACGCCGGGGGAACGGCGCCTCCACTCCCACAGCCTCGACCGCCTCGGAGACGCCCTCGCCGGCTACGGCGCCATTGAGGGTCACGGCGAGCACCGCCACATCGTCACCGACTACGGATACGTGATGGTCGGCGCTCCGGGATCGTCGGCGGGCGGGTCTTCTGCCGGTCTCCTTGACCTCTTCTGGGCCTCACCGGAGATTGAGCCCTTCCGGCGCTGGTCGATCGCCAGCGATCACCGCCCGGGCGGTGATGCCTGAGTGGCAGCCTACGCACGCCGCTGGGACCATGACGGCGCACTGGACGTCATGGACTGGTTCTGTGGCGCCGGGGGGTCATCGCAGGGAGCACACGCCGTCCCCGGCGTCCGGGTCGCACTGGCCGCCAACCACTGGCCCCAGGCGATCGAGACACACGCCAAGAACTTCCCCGACGTCAGCCACTTCATCGGCGACATCCGCACCGCCCCGGTGTGGACCTGGCCCGTCTGCAAGATCTTCTGGGCCTCGCCGGAATGCCCCCAGTGGTCGGTCGCGCGCGGCGCCGTCCGCGATTTCGACAAGACCCTCCAAGGCAGCCTGTTCGACGACGCCGAGCTGATGGGCGAGGAGAAGGCCGCCACCCGCGAAGAAGCCGAACGCTCCCGCGCCCTGATGGAAGAGGTCCCCCTCTACCTGCGGTCCGTACAGGAGCGCGGCAAGTTGGTCCTCGCCGGAGTCGTCGAGAACGTGATCGACGTCCGGGCCTGGGACCAGTGGGACCGCTGGCTGGCCGAGTTCCACAAGCTCGGCTACCGCACCCGCCTCGTCGCCCTGAACAGCATGCACGCCAACCCGCGCGCCACACTGTGGGCGCCGCAGTCCCGGGACCGCCTCTACCTCGTGTACTGGCACAAGTCGATCGGCCGGACACCGGACTTCCGCAAGTGGCTCAGCCCCAAGGCCTGGTGCCAGACCTGCGACAAGGAAGTCCTGGCCGTCCAGCGCTTCAAGAACCCGACCAAGGACATGGGCCGCTACCGGAGCCAGTACGAGTACCGCTGCCCGCACAAGAAGTGCGGCTCCCGGATCGTCGAGCCCCTGGTGCTTCCGGCCGCCGCCGCCATCGACTGGAGCGTCCTGGGCACGAAGATCGGCGACCGCGAGACCGTCGGCCTCAAGCCGCTCGCGGACAAGACCGTCGCCCGCATCGTCGCCGGAATGAAGAAGCACGCCCGGCCCATCACCCTGGAGGCCGCCGGACACACCTTCGAGCGCAGGCCGGGCGTCCGCACCCGGCCCATCGACCAGCCGCTCACCGCGCAGACCACCACCGCCACCAAGGCCGTTGCCTACCCGCCGCAGATCGTCCCGGCCGGAGGAACCTGGCGAAACGAATCGTCGCCGATCTCTGACCCGATGCCCGCCCGCACGACCCGGGAGAACGACGCCCTGATCGTGCCGCCGCTGGTCATCCCCTGCGAGGGCCGCCAAGGCAAGGAGGCCGCCTCCGTCGAGAACCCCCTGCGGACCCAGACCGCCCGGGCCGAATCGGGCCTGGCCTACCTCCCGTTCGAACCGTTCCAGATCACCATGCGGGGCGGCGGCAGCCAGGAGGCGTCCCGGCCGCTGACCGAGGCGACCGGCACCGTGTCGGCCAACGGCAACCACCTCGCCTACGCCACCCCCGGTGACTGGCCCGCAATGATGATGCGGAACAACGGCTCGAAGGGGGACGGGGGCGAGCACTGCACACCGGTCGGCGAACCGGCCCGCACCCTGACCACCACCGGCCACCAGTCCCTCGTCGACTGGCGCGACCTGCTCGTTCCGTACTACGGCAACGGCCAGGCCAGCAGCGTCGCCGATCCCATCGGAGCCTTGTCCACCCGCGACCGCTACGCACTCGTCAGCGGCGAGGAGTTCGACTTCGACATCGACGACGTCCGTTTCCGGATGCTCCAGCCCGAGGAAATCGGCCGCGCCATGTCCTTCGCGCACGACTACGAGGTCCTGGGCAACAAGCGGCAGCGCGTCCGCCAGTACGGCAACGCGGTTACCCCCAACGCGGCGGAAGTCCTCGTCTGCCTGCTCGTGGAGTGCATCACCGGCGTCGAGATGGAGCGCTACCTCACGCCCGGCGACCTGACCATGGCCGCCTGACATCCATCGGGGCCCCAACGCCGTACGCGGCACCCCGAACTGAGCGATGGTCAGATACCGCATCAGTTCCTCGACGGCGTTGCCGAACAGCTCCGGGTCCTCCCGCAGC
>NZ_JBSFTY010000038.1:0-85091 GCF_053591515.1 Streptomyces sp. NPDC003011 | reverse complement strand
ACGGCCGCGTCACCCGCCACCTCATCGACCACCGCTGCCGGGTGATCGCCACCACCGACCCCCTCGGCCACACCACCCACTTCACCTACGACACCAGCGGCAACCCGCTGACCCGCACCGACCCACTCGGACGCACCACCACCCACGCCTACGACGAGAACGACCGGCCGGTCGCCGTGCTCCGCCCGGACGGCAGCCGACTCGCCATGAAGCCCGGCCCGTTCGGGAGGTACACGGACCTCCACGGCCCGGACGGCAGCCGCTGGGTCCAGAGCTTCGACGAGCGCGGCAATCGGGTAGCGGTCACCGATCCGGCCGGCCATACGACCCAGTACGCCTACGACGCTCGGGGATGCCTGACGTCGATCACCGACGCGCTGGGAGCCGTCACCACAGTCCGCTGCGACGCCATGGGCCAGCCCGTGCAGGTCATCGACCCTGCCGGCGGGACCACTCAGATTCAGCGCGACGTCCTCGGACATGCAAGACGCGTCACCGACCCCACAGGCGGCGTCACGTGCCTCGAATGGGACCCCGACGGCAATCTGGTCCGCCGGGAGACCCCGAACGGCACCACCGAGTCGTGGACCTACGACGGCGAGGGCAATCGCCTCACCCACACCGACCCGGCCGGCGGGGTGTCCCGCTTCGAGTACACGCACTTCGACCTGGTGGCGGCCCGCACCCAGCCGAACGGAGGCCGGTACGAGTTCGGGTACGACGCCGCCCTGCGGCTCACCCAGGTCACCAACCCGCAGGGCGCACGATGGACCTACGAGTACGACGCAGCCGGTCGCATGGTCTCGGAGACCGACTTCGACGCCCGCACCCTCATCTACCGCTACGACGCCGCCGGACAACTCGTCTCCCGAACCGACTCGCTCGGACACGTCATCTCCTTCGAGCGAGACCAACTCGGCCAGGTGATCCGGAAGGACGCCGACGGCGAGATGACCACCTACGGCTACGACCGGGCCGGACGTCTGCTGCAAGCGTCCGGCCCGGACAGCGAACTCCTCTACATGTACGACCGCCTGGGACGGGTCAAGTCCGAGCTGGTGGACGGCCGCGCCATGAGTTACGCGTACAACGCCGTGGGCCGCCGCACCCGCCGTATCACTCCCACCGGCCACGTGACCACCTACACGTACAACGCCAATGGCCGTCCCGAACGCCTGACCGCTGGAGGGTCCCCGGTCGCCTTCACCCATGATGCCGCGGGCCGTGAAACGGCTCGTGTCTTCGCGGACTTCGCCGACCCCCTCACCGTCACCTCGGCCTGGGACGAGGCCGGGCGGCTGTCCGCCAGTCACCTGACCGCCGGCGGCCGTACTCTCAACAGCCGTACCTACTCCTACCGCCCGGACGGCCACCTCAGCTCAAGCAGCGACCTCCTGTCGGGCACCCGCGTCTTCGACCTGGACGCGGTCGGCCAAGTCACTGCCGTCCGCGCTGAGGGGTGGACCGAGCAGTACGCCTACGACGCGTGCGGCAACCTCACCGAGGCGTCCTGGCCCGCTTCCCACCCTGGCAGCGAAGCCACCGGACCGCGGACTTACGCCGGCACGGCGATCATCCGCGCCGGAGCCGTCCGCTTCGAGCACGACGCCATCGGCCGCATCACCCTGCGGCAGAAGACCCGTCTGTCCCGCAAACCCGACACCTGGCGCTACGAATGGGACGCCGAGAGCCGGCTCACCTCGGTGATCACCCCGGACGGCACCCGTTGGCGCTACCGCTACGACCCCCTGGGCCGCCGCGTCGCCAAACAGCGTCTGGCAGACGGCGAGAACGTGGCGGAGGAGATCCGGTTCGCCTGGGACGGCATGACCCTCTGCGAACAGACCGTTCACCGCCCCGACCTCCCGAACACAGTCGCCCTCACCTGGGACCATCGGTCCGGCGTTCCCCTCTCACAGACCGAGCGCATCCTCACGGCGGACACCCGTCAGGACGAGGTGGACCGGCGCTTCTTCGCCATCGCCACCGATCTCGTCGGGACCCCTACCGAGTTGATCGGCCAGGAGGGCGACATCGCCTGGCGCACCCGCGCCACCCTCTGGGGCACCACCGCCTGGAGCAGTGCCAGCACGGCCTACACCCCGCTCCGCTTCCCCGGTCAGTACTACGACCCGGAAACCGGCCTGCACTACAACGTCTTCCGCCACTACGAACCTGAAACTGCGCGATACCTCACCCCCGACCCCCTCGGGCTCACTCCCGCGCCCAATCCCGCCACCTACGTCCACAACCCCCACACCTGGTCCGACCCCCTCGGGCTCAGCCCGTATCCGCGTGGCGAAAAAGGCAACCCCTTCGAGAACCGTGCGGATGCGGAAAAGGCCGCCTACGAGCTCGCCGGTGTGCGTTACGGCGAAGAGCCGATCGCTGAGTGGGTAGTCACCGGGGACAAGCAACTGAAGCACGTGCCGGATTATATTTACTCACCCGACCCGGCACATTGGGGTAATTTCCGGCAATTCGAAACAGACAGCGGCTCGCGTGTCGTCGTCGAGCACACCCACGATCCGGCAGGCCCTCACTTCCATGCCGGCAAACCGAAGATTGACGACACCCGGAACCTCGTCAACTTCGGCTGGGACAACGCCAGGGTGCAGCGGCCCGATGGGAGTCTTGGCTATCCGGAGTCCATGGAGAGATATGCCAAGATAAACAAACCGGGTGGCGATCATCACCTGTTCTACGAAGGCGGCTGAATGCCGTGAGGGCCGACGAAAGGTCAGAGATCATGAACGACCGGCAGGAACCGGAGTGGCTGGACGCCCTTGGGCGCTGCGGGCTTGAGGTGACGGGGAAGGCGGCATCCGACGGCCCACCTGTGAACGCCGGCATCTATGCGGTCAGCGGATTCGAGGTGGAGCCGGTCACCGCAATCCCCGCCTCCTCCCCCCACGCCGCCGACGAACTGGACGAGGCGTGGCATCGCCATGCTGCACAGGTTTCGCTCTACGGCGAGGACGGAGAGTTCCTGATCCTCCCGCCCGTACCTGGCGGGAGCCAGGTCGGCTGGGTGCGGGTGAAAGACCCGGTCGGCAAGAACCTCCCGTCCCGTATCTGCGCGGCGACGGGTTCACCCGAGTTCATTGCCGTTTCGGTTGACGGCCGCCACCTGTGTGCCATCTCGGTCGAAGAATCCGACTACTGGGTCGTGGTGCACGAATTCTGAGGTCCGATGAGCGTCACGAGCCTCATTTCCCGGTCGGTTTGAGTGATGCTTTCGGTCGGTGTGCTGGTCAGGGCCCGCTAGATCTACCGGTACGATCACAGGAATCAGGGACCGGCGGTCGGGTTCATCGACCCGGCATCCCAGAAGATGGTCATGCTGCACGCCGATGGTAGATTCTGGTCGGCCTGGAGACTCGGTGACAGACGGTTCCAGGGAATCATCGACAAAGGGTTTCTGTGGTGACCGGTCCAGAATACGGAAAGTCATCGGACCTGAGGATCGTGCTCGATACGGACGGCACTTTCACCTCGTCCTGGCTGCTTGGGAAGTCGGTGCCCCGGTGCCGGTGGGCGCGCAGATCGACGCGGCGCTGGCTCGCCGGATCACGGACGGCTGCCGTGCCGTCGGGGCCTCCCACATCCTCACCACGAGCCTCGCCGGCAACCCCGGTGCCACGTCCCGGCTTCCCGCCGACGCGGACTGCACGGGCATCCGCCCAGCGCACCTGCTGCGCACACCCGATGCACAAGGAGCCGTGCTTTTTCCGGAAGAAGGCTATGCACTGATCGCGGGAACCCCCGCTTTCATGGCCGCGGCAGTCAACGAGGGCACCGACAACAGCACGCGCACGCTTCGGCCGTCATGCGCGGGCTCTCCGGAAACGTCACCCTCACTCGCGGCCGTGGCCGCCTCGCACCCCCCGGCCAGAGGGCGTGGTCCCACCCGGGCGACGTCGACCCGGGCAGTGCGGCAGCACGACAACTGACGTTGCTGGACGCATTCACCGACGGGACGTGCAGCGCACCGGACTTCGCCCATGGCTGGTGGGAGGCCCGGCGTGTTTCCCAGGCGAACGGGGAGCGCGTCCTGGGGGCGCTCGAGGATCTCTTCGACCAGGTGTTCATGATCCTCGAAGACTACTCGGTCGACCCTGAACTCGCGGAAGCAGGCGATCTCGACGACGCCGGACTCCAGACCGCCGTTCGCGCGGCCTGGGAGGCGTTTCGTCGCCGCGAAACCGGCCGGAGCCGGCAGTGAACGCCTCTCGGCTTCACTGATCAGCGAGGCGCCGAGATCTACAGCTCTGATGCCGACGGGCCTGGCGGCCCGGAGTGGGACGGCTACTGCTTCCGGTTCGTCCCGAACCATGCCGCCCGGCACCTGGAGCCCTCGCTGCACGAACCCCTCGACGAGAGGTGCTGTGCCGCGACATAGGGGTCGGCCTCGCACCCACGCCGTCCTCGACGCGGCCGGACTCGGCGCTCTTGTCTCCCCGCACGACACCACATCGTCATCGGCGGCCGCCTCGCCTACTGGCTGCCCTGGCTGAGACCTGGCATCGACGCCCGCCCCGGCCCGCGCCGGACCGCCTTCCTCACCCTTCCCCGTCACCGTCATCCCCGACACCCTCGGCCCCGACGCCGCCCTCACCGCCGGACGCGAACAGATCCTCGCCGATCCCACCGCCGTACCCCGGGGCACGTGACGCCGGAACGCGACGGGCGGAGGGAGCGTCATCCGAGCGTCAAGACAACCTGCCGCCGTGCTGGCCTGCACCGAACGAGGCACAGCCGCCGTCCCCGTAGTGCTCGCAAAGCAGCAGGTCAGTGACGCTCAGGCGCATCGGACGTGGTTCACGTCATGCATTTCGGGAAACAGATCGAGCGCACAGGTCACGCCTGAGATATCCACAAGAACCCGCAGGTCAGGCACCCTTAGCCACCGGCTCCAGAATCGCCACGCACTCCACATGATGCGTCATCGGAAACAGATCGAACACCCGCAACGTCCGCACCCGATACCCCCCCTCCCGGAAGTACTCCAGGTCCCGCGCCAGCGCGGCCGGATCGCACGCCACGTACGCGATCTTCCGTGCCCCGAGCGACGACAGGTGGCCGACCGTCTTCCGGCCCGCCCCCGCCCGCGGCGGGTCCAGGACGATCAGGTCGACCTCGGTGATGCCGGTGCGCGGGAGGACCGACTCGACCTTGCCCTGCTCGATGCGTACCCGCTCGAAGCCGGCCAGGTTGTGCCGGGCGTCCTCCACCGCGCGCTTGCCGGACTCGATACCGAGGACCGCGCCCTGGTCGCCGAGCCGGTCGGCGAGGGCGCCGGCGAACAGGCCCGCGCCGCAGTACAGGTCCAGCGCCATGTCGCCCTTGCGGGGCAGCAGGCCCTGCATGACGGCCGTCACGAGGGTGTCCGCGGCCTTCGGGTGGACCTGCCAGAAGCCGCCGCTGCCGACGCGGTACGTCCGGCCGTCCGCGCGCTCGCGGACGAAGGCGCGGCCGTGGACGCGGTGGACGCCGCCGTCGTGTTCCTCGACGCGCATCACGGAGACGGGCCTGTCGAGTTCGACGAGGGGCAGGCGGGCACCGGGACGCGGCTCCAGGATCACCATGCGGTCCTGCGAACCCGTCGCCGCGATCGCCTCGACGGACTCCATGCCCGCCCAGTCGCGCTTCTCGATGCCCAGCTCGCTGACACCCTCCGCCGCGATCATGCAGTGGTCGATCGGTTCCACCTCGTGCGAGCGGTGGCGGCGCAGTCCGGCGTTGCCGTCGGGGTCCACCGCGTACTGCACGCGGGTGCGCCACTGCGGCACCTGACCTGCCGGGACCTTGTCGCCCTCGGCCGGCATCACCGTGCCGTCCCAGCCGGCCTCCTCCGGCGTGAGGCCGGCGAGCCGCTGCAACTGCTCGGTGACGACCTCGCCCTTGAGCCGGCGCTGGGCGCCCGGCTTGGCGTGCTGCCAGTCGCATCCGCCGCAGCGTCCGGGACCGGCGTACGGGCAGGGCGCCTCGATGCGGTCCTTGGACGGCGTCAGCACCGACACGGCGTCCGCCCGCAGGAACCGGGCGCCCTCCTCGCCCTCGGTCACCCGCGCCACGACCCGCTCACCGGGCAGCGCGTGCCGGACGAACAGCACCTGCCCCTCGTCCGTACGGGCGACGCAGTGACCGCCGTGGGCGACGGGACCGACCTCGACCTCGTACTCCGCCCCCACCAGCGACGCCGCCGACGAGTCCGCCTGCGGTTTGTTCGGTTCTGCCTGCATGGCGGGGTGACTCCAGATACGTCAAGGGGGGAACTGCCGGACAACAGCCCACCAGTCTACGTGCTGTCCGCACAGGTCAGTTCTTCGCGCCGGGCTCCTTGCTCCGGTCCTGCGCCGGTCCGCGCCGCACGGCGCCGGGCGCGTTCCAGTCCTGCCGCCTGCGGGCCCGCTTCTTCGCCGCTTCCGAGGACTGGAGCTGGTAAGGCACCGAGGTCACCATGACACCCGGTGTGAACAGCAGCCGGCCCTTCAGCCGGAGCGCGCTCTGGTTGTGCAGCAGCTGCTCGTACCAGTGGCCGACCACGTACTCGGGGATGATCACGGAGACCGCGTCGCGCGGCGACTCCTTGCGCAGGCTCTTCACGTACTCGATGACGGGCCGCGTGATCTCGCGGTACGGCGAGTCGAGGATCTTCAGCGGTACGTCGATCCCGCGCCGCTCCCACTCCGCGCGCAGCGCCTTGGTCTCGGCCGGGTCGACGTTGACGCTGAGCGCCTCCAGGGTGTCCGAGCGCATCAGCTTGGCGTACGCCAGCGCCCGCAGGGTGGGCCGGTGCAGCTTCGAGATCAGGACGACCGAGTGCACCCGGGACGGCCGGACCATGTCGTCGCTCGGGCCGTCGGGGGCGGCGATCTCCTCGGACACCCGGTCGTAGTGCTTACGGATGGCCGTCATCGTCGCGTAGAAGATCACCATGCCGAGCAGCGCGACCCACGCGCCGTGCGTGAACTTGGTGACGAGGACGACGACCAGCACCAGTCCGGTGAAGAAGGCGCCGAAGGTGTTGATGGCCCGCGAGCGGATCATGCGGCGGCGCTTGGCCGGGTCCTTCTCCGTGGACAGGTGGCGGTTCCAGTGGCGGACCATGCCGGTCTGGCTGAGCGTGAACGACACGAACACGCCGACGATGTACAGCTGGATCAGCCGCGTCGAGTCGGCCTCGTAGATCCACACCAGCAGTCCGGCCGCGCCGGCGAGCAGCACGATGCCGTTGGAGAAGGCGAGGCGGTCGCCGCGGGTGTGCAGCTGGCGGGGCAGGTAGCGGTCCTGCGCGAGGATCGAGCCGAGCAGCGGGAAGCCGTTGTACGCGGTGTTCGCGGCCAGGAACAGCACCAGCGCGGTGGCCGCCGCCAGCACGATGAACAGCAGGCTGCCCTTGCCGAAGACGGCCTCGGCGACCTGGGAGATCACCGGGTTCTGCACGTAGTCGGAGCCGACCGCGACACCGTTGTGGATCAGGTCGACGGCCGGGTTCTCGGCCATGCGGACCTTGGTGAACGCGGCCAGCGCGATGATGCCGCAGAACATGGTGACGGCGAGCAGGCCCATCGCCGCGAGCGTGCTCGCCGCGTTCTTCGACTTGGGCTTGCGGAAGGCCGGGACGCCGTTGGAGATCGCCTCGACCCCGGTGAGCGCGGCACAGCCGGAGGAGAAGGCGCGCAGCAGGAGGAAGACGAGGGCGAAGCCCGCCAGGCCCTGGTGCTCGGGCTTGATCTCGTAGTCGGCGGTGGGTGCCCGCATGCTGTCGTCGAGCACCAGCCCGCGGAACGCGCCCCACGCGATCATGATGAAGACGCCCGCGACGAAGACGTACGTCGGGATCGCGAACAGCGTGCCCGACTCCCGTACGCCGCGCAGGTTCATCAGCGTGAGCAGCACGATCACGGCGACCGCGCAGAACACCTTGTGCTCGACCACGAACGGCACCGCGGAGCCGAGGTTCTCGATGCCGGACGAGATCGACACGGCGACGGTGAGGACGTAGTCGACCAGCAGGGCGCTGGCGACCGTGAGACCGGCTTTGGGGCCGAGGTTGGTGTTGGCCACCTCGTAGTCGCCGCCGCCGCTCGGGTAGGCGTGCACGTTCTGCCGGTAGGAGGCGACCACGGTGAACATCAGCACCACGACCGCGAGCGCGATCCAGGGGCTGAAGTGGTACGCCGACACGCCCGCGATGGAGAGGACCAGCAGCACCTCTCCCGGCGCGTACGCCACGGAGGACAGCGGGTCGGAGGCGAAGACAGGGAGGGCGATGCGCTTCGGCAGGAGTGTTTCCCCGAGCCGGTCACTGCGCAGTGCGCGCCCGATCAGGATCCGTTTGGGCACGTCGGTCAGTTTGGACACAACAGAGGATCGTAAGGCGTCGAACAGGAGGCCGCCCACCCGCCACCCTCCATCTGCCTGACGAGTGAATTAACCGCGGGCCCGCGCTGCGGGTTCCGTGGCCGCGGCGGTCGCCATGTCTATATGACAAACCCCGTCCGTCCGCGCCCCCGGAGGTTTCATGCACACGACCGCAGAGCTGATCGGCGCCGCGGCCAGCCTCGTCGGTCTCGGCATCCTGACTCTGGCCAGCGTCCGCAGCATCAGCCGCCGGTGAAGGACCTCCCGCAACGGAGAGACGGCACAGCGGCAACCGTGCACAGGGGTGCCGTCGTCCTACCGCACGTGTGTAGCTTGGGCGTCGGTCTGAGACCCTGATGTGGCTGAGCAGTACCTATTGACACCGGAAGGACGGTCGTGCACATCGTCATCATGGGCTGCGGGAGAGTGGGTTCCGCTCTCGCCCAGACCCTGGAGCAACAGGGGCACACGGTCGCCGTGGTCGACCAGGACCCCACCGCCTTCCGACGACTGGGCTCCGGGTTCGGGGGCCGTCGCGTCACCGGCGTCGGCTTCGACCAGGACACCCTGCGCGAGGCGGGCATCGAGGAGGCCGGCGCGTTCGCCGCCGTCTCCAGCGGCGACAACTCGAACATCATCGCCGCGCGCGTGGCCCGCGAGATGTTCGGCGTCGAGAACGTCGCGGCCCGGATCTACGACCCCCGGCGTGCCGAGGTCTATCAGCGCCTGGGCATCCCGACCGTGGCGACCGTCCGCTGGACGGCCGACCAGATGCTGCGCCGGCTGCTGCCGTCGGGGGCGGAGCCGCTGTGGCGTGATCCCACCGGTGGGGTGCAGTTGGCCGAGGTGCACACGTCGACGTCCTGGGTGGGCCAGCGGATCAGCCGTCTCCAGGAGGAGACCGGGGTACGCGTGGCGTTCCTGACCCGGCTGGGCGAGGCGGTGCTGCCCACCTCGCAGACGGTGCTGCAGGAGGGCGACCTGGTGCACGTGATGATGCGCACCGACGAGGTCGACAAGGTCGAGGCGGCGTTCGCCAAGGGTCCCGAAGAGGAGGGCGGTCACTGATGAGGGTCGCCATTGCCGGTGCCGGTGCGGTGGGCCGCTCGATCGCGGGCGAACTGCTGGAGAACGGCCATGAGGTGCTGCTGGTCGACAAGGCGCCGACCGCCATCTCGGTCGAGCGCGTCCCGCAGGCGGAATGGCTGCTCGCCGACGCCTGCGAGATCACGTCCCTGGACGAGGCGGCGCTCCAGCGCTGCAACGTCGTGATCGCCGCGACCGGCGACGACAAGGTCAACCTGGTCGTCTCCCTGCTGGCGAAGACGGAGTACGGCGTCCCGCGCGTCGTCGCCCGGGTGAACAACCCGAAGAACGAGTGGCTGTTCAACGAGTCCTGGGGCGTGGACGTGGCCGTCTCGACGCCGCGCCTGATGTCCGCCCTGGTCGAGGAGGCGGTCAGCGTCGGGGACCTGGTCCGCCTGCTCCGCTTCAGCCACGGTGACGCGAACCTGGTCGAACTGACCCTGCCCGAGGAGTCGGCCCTGGCCGGCACGCAGGTGGGCGACGTGGAGTGGCCGGAGGACACGTCCCTGGTGACGATCATCCGCGGCACCCGCGTCCTCACGCCGACCCGGGACGACTCCCTGGAGGCGGGCGACGAGCTGCTCTTCGTGGCCGCGCAGGCCCGCGAGGAGCAGCTGGAGGACCTGCTGTCGGTACGCCGGGAGGAAGCGCCGAGCTGAGCACCGGCGCTACGACGAGGAAGGGCGCCCCGACGACTCGGGGCGCCCTTCCTGCTTGTCTCTGAGGCCGCCGGGACCTGCCGGCGCCGGGACCCTACGCCTCCCGGTGGTGCCGTCCGCCCGTCGCGTCCTCGCGCTCCGCGGCCGACGCCGCCTTGCGCTCCTCCTCGGCCTTCTCCTGCGCCTCCATCTCCGCGAACACGTCGATGGGAGCCGGTGCCTTCGCCAGGAACACCCACGTCAGCCACACGGCGAGCAGGAACGGCGGGATCTTCAGCGCGATCAGGACCCAGCCCAGCTGAGTGGTGTCGGCCCACCAGTACAGCGGGAAGAGGATCGCGCACTTGGCGAGCAGGATCGCTCCCCAGGCGTAACTGGCCTTCGCGTACGCCTTCTTGCGCCCGGGGTTGCGGGTGCGCCAGGAGAGGTTCTCCTTGAAGACGGGGCCGAGGATCAGCCCGATCAGCGGGACACCGCACAGCGTGGTGATGATGTAGGCCAGCCCCAGGCCCAGCGTGTAGAGCATGCCGGGCAGGTAGAAGTCCTTGGCGTTGCCGGTCATCATCGCGAAGACGACACCGAAGGCCACGCCGAAGACACCGCTGAAGGCGTGCTTGACGGTGTCCCGCATCACCAGGCGGACCACGACCAGCAGCAGCGACACACCGAGCGCGGCGATCGCCGACAGGTGCAGGTCCTTGTTGATCGTGTAGATGGTGACGAACAGCAGGCCGGGCAGCACCGTCTCGACCATGCCCCGCACACCGCCGAACGCCTCGAACAGCGCGGCCTCCGTCACCGCCCGGGCATCCTGCTCCGTGTCTTGGGTCGGCTTGTCGAGCGACGTCACCGGCTACTCCCTACCGAGGGGTCTCAGTTCGTATTTCGGGTTGAACAGCACCCGGCGGCCCCGGCTCAGCGAGATCCGGCCCGATGCGATCAGCTTGCGCCCCGGCTCTATCCCCACGATGGAGCGTCTGCCGAGCCACACCACGTCCAGGGCGGCGGAGCCGTCGAACAGTTCGGCTTCCAGTGCCGGGACTCCCGCGCGCGGCCGCAGGGTGACCGTGCGCAAGGTACCAGTAACCGTGACGATCTGGCGGTCGTGGCAGTCACCGATCCGCGTGCAGCCGGCGGTCGCGGAATCCTCCCGCAGTTCCTCGGACTCGAGGTCCTCCTGCGACGAGGAAAGCCGGTCGAGCATGCGCCGGAACCGGCCCGCCGGCTTCTCGGAACGAGGAACAGGACTCATGTCTGAAGCGTACCGGGGCCCACCGACAGCTACGTACCCCCCGGTGTCAGCGCTCGAACCGGTACCCCATCCCCGGTTCGGTGACGAAGTGCGCGGGGTGCGAGGGGTCCGCCTCCAGCTTCCTGCGCAGCTGGGCCATGTAGACCCGCAGGTAGTTGGTCTCCGTCCCGTACGACGGCCCCCACACCTCCCGCAACAGCTGCTTCTGGCTGACCAGCCGGCCGGTGTTGCGCACCAGCACCTCCAGCAGATGCCACTCCGTGGGCGTCAGCCGTACGTCCCTGCCGTGCCGCCGGACCTTCTTCGCGGCCAGGTCGACGGTGAACTCGTCGGTCTCCACCAGCACCTCGTCCTCGCCGCCCGCGGTGGGCTCGGCGCGGCGGACGGCGGCCCGCAGCCGGGCCAGCAGCTCGTCCATGCCGAACGGCTTGGTGACGTAGTCGTCGGCGCCCGCGTCCAGCGCCTCGACCTTCTCGTCGGAGGAGTGCCGGGCGGACAGCACCAGGATCGGCACCCTGGTCCAGCCGCGCAGGCCGCGGATCACCTCCACACCGTCCATGTCGGGCAGGCCCAGGTCGAGCACCACCACGTCCGGGTGGCGGGCGGCGGCGAGCCGGAGGGCGGTGGCGCCGTCGTGCGCCGAGTCGACCTCGTACGCGCGCGCCCTGAGGTTGATCACGAGGGCGCGCACGATCTGCGGCTCGTCGTCGATCACCAGCACCCTGGTGGGGGTCCGGGGGACTGCCTCGGCCGGGCTCAGCATGGGACCTGCCTTTCCGGTCGTACGACCTGAGGACGCTCCCCGGGGCCGGTCGCCGCGCGGAGCGTGAGCACCATGGTGAGGCCGCCGCCGGGCGTGTCCTCGGCGTCGAGGGTGCCGCCCATGGCCTCGGCGAAACCGCGCGCCACGGCGAGGCCCAGCCCCACGCCCGCTCCGCGCGGAGCGTCGCCGTGGCGCTGGAAGGGCTCGAAGATACGTTCCTTGGCCTCGTCCGGGACTCCGGGCCCCCGGTCGACCACCCGCACCTCCACCCGGTCGGCGAGGGTACTGGCGGACACCAGGACGGCGCTGCCGGCCGGGCTGTACTTGACCGCGTTCTCCACCAGGTTGGCCACCGACCGCTCCAGCAGCCCGGGGTCCACCGCGACCATGGGCAGCGTCTCCGGGATGTCGAGGCCGGCGCTGCCCTCGGGCACCCCGCCGAGCGCCATCGGCACCACTTCGTCGAGGTCGACCTCCCGGATCAGCGGGGTGACGGTGCCGGTCTGGAGGCGGGACATGTCGAGCAGGTTGCCCACCAGGTGGTCGAGCCGGTCGGCGCCCTCCTCGATGCCGGCGAGCAGCTCCGCCCGGTCCTCCTCGGACCACGCCACGTCGTCGGACCGCAGGCTGGAGACGGCCGCCTTGATCCCTGCCAGCGGCGTGCGCAGATCATGGCTGACGGCGGCCAGCAGGGCCGTGCGGATCCGGTTGCCCTCGGCCAGCGCCCGCGCCCGGCCGGCCTCCTCCTGGAGCCGGCTGCGGTCCAGGACGACGGCGGCCTGGGCGGCGAACGCGGCCAGGACCCGGCGGTCCTCGGCGGGCAGCACCCGCCCGGTCAGCGCGAGGGCCATGTGGTCCCCGACCGGCACGTCGACGTCGGCCTCCTCCGGCCGCTGCACCGGCCGCCCGAGGCCGACCCGGGCCGCGCAGGTCCACGGGTCGACGTCGCCGCCGCGTTCCAGCAGGGCCGCCGACTCCATGCCGAAGGTCTCGCGGACCCGCTCCAGGAGCTCCTCCAGGCCGGTCTCGCCGCGCAGCACGTTGCCCGCGAGGAAGGACAGGATCTCCGACTCGGCGCGCAGCCGGGCCGCCTGGTGCGTACGCCGGGCCGCGAGGTCGACGACCGAGGACACCGAGACACCGACGCCCACGAAGATCACGATGGCGACGATGTTCTTCGGGTCGGCGATGGTCCAGTGGTGCAGGGGCGGTGTGTAGAAGTAGTTCAGCAGCAGGGAGCCCACCGCCGCCGAGGCCAGCGCGGGCAGCAGCCCGCCGAGCAGGGCCGCGGCCACCGTCACGGTCAGGAACAGCAGCATGTCGTTGGCGAGGCCGAGGTGCACGGTGCTGAGCAGGACCGCCAGGACCGCCGGGCCGGCCACACCGACCAGCCAGCCCCAGGCGATCCGGGCCCGGCCGAGCCGCGCGCCCCGGGCCACCGGCAGTCCGCGTCCCTTGGCGACCTCGTCGTGGGTGACGATGTGCACGTCGAGGTCGGGACCCGACTCCCGGGCCACGGTCGTGCCGACGCCGGGTCCGAAGACGTACTGCCAGGTCTTGCGGCGTGAGGAGCCGAGGACGATCTGGGTGGCGTTGACTCCGCGCGCGAAGTCCAGCAGGGCGGCCGGTATGTCGTCGCCCACCACGTGGTGGAAGGTGCCGCCGAGATCCTCGACCAGGGTGCGCTGTACGGCCAGTTCCTTCGGGGAGGCGGAGGTCAGGCCGTCGGTGCGGGCTATGTAGACCGCCAGCACCTCACCGCCGGCGCCCTTCTCCGCCAGCCGCGCGGCCCGCCGGATCAGCGTCCGCCCCTCCGGACCGCCGGTCAGCCCCACCACGATCCGCTCCCGCGAACCCCATATCCTGGAGACCCGGTGCTCGCTGCGGTACTGCTTGAGGTACGCGTCGACCCGGTCGGCCACCCACAGCAGCGCCAGCTCCCGCAGCGCCGTCAGGTTGCCCGGCCGGAAGTAGTTCGACAGCGCCGCGTCCACCTTGTCCGGCAGGTAGATGTTCCCGTGCGCCATCCGGCGCCGCAGCGCCTGCGGTGACATGTCGACCAGCTCGATCTGGTCGGCCCGCCGCACCACCTCGTCCGGCACGGTCTCCCGCTGCCGCACCCCGGTGATCGCCTCGACCACGTCTCCCAGCGACTCCAGATGCTGGATGTTGACCGTCGACACCACGTCGATCCCCGCCGCCAGCAACTCCTCGACGTCCTGCCACCGCCTGGCATGGCGGGAGCCCGGGATGTTGGTGTGGGCGAGCTCGTCCACCAGGGCGACGGCGGGCGCCCGCCGCAGGACCGCGTCGACGTCCATCTCGGTGAACACCCCGCCCCGGTACTCCAGCTCCCGGCGCGGAACCTCCTCCAGCCCGTGCAGCATCACCTCGGTGCGGGGCCGGCCGTGGTGCTCGACGAAGGCCACCACGCAGTCCGTGCCCCGCTCGACCCGCCGGTGCGCCTCGGACAGCATCGCGTACGTCTTGCCGACGCCCGGTGCCGCACCGAGGTAGATCCGAAGCTTGCCGCGTCCCATGGCCTCATTGTCTTCCGGTCACCGCCGCCTGCGCAGCGTCGACCCTACGGCCGGCGGACGCGACGAACGGGACCGGATGTGCCCCGGGGACCGTCTTTGACGAAACCCTGACGCGGGAAGCGCCACCCGGGCGCCCGCCAGCCCTTCCCGCCGCCGGGCGCTGCACCGTTCAGTTCGGGTCGTCCGTTCCGCGCGTGATATCCCGTCACGCTCCGCGCACGGCGAAGGGCCGCACCCCCTGCCGGGGATGCGGCCCTCCTCGCGTGCGCTCTACCGCACCTCGGTGATCTCCGGACCGCGCTGCAGCTGTCCCATGCCCCCGCCGAAGCGGGAACCCTCGTCCTGCTGCTGGACGTTCTCGGGAACCATCTGCGCGTCGTTCGGCAGCTTCAGGACGATCGGGTCGCGCGGCGCCATCGGGCCGTCCCCGCGCACCACGACGGTGTCCCGGAAGATCTGCTCCAGCAGCCCGGCCGCCTGCGGCTGCACCGCGCCCTGACCCGAGATCACACCGCGCAGGAACCAGCGGGGACCGTCCACACCCACGAACCGCACCACCTGGAAACCGCCCGTGCCGTCCGGCAGCTGCACCGGCACCTGGGCACGCAGCTCCCAGCCCAGCGGGCCCTCGACCTCGTCGATGATGCCGCCCTGCTGGGTGATGCCGGAACCGATCTCCTCGCGCACCTCGCCCCAGATGCCCTCGCGCTTGGGCGCGGCGAAGGCCTGCAACTGGATGGCGCTGTCACGCAGCACCACGGTCGCCGCGACGATCGCGTCGCCCGCGACCTCCACCCGCAGCTCCATGCCGTCGACGCCCGGCACGAAGAGACCGCCCAGGTCCACCCGGCCCTCGGCCGGGTCACGGACCTCGGAGCTGTCCCACGGCCCGTCCGGCCGCGGCTCCGGCTCGAGCCTCACGCGCTCGCGCGTGCCCTCTTCCCCGTCCGCCTCAGTGTCGACACTGTCGACGACCTGCTCGGCCTCGCCGGCCGCGTCCTCGGCGGCACCCTTCTTCTTGCGACGTCCGAACACGTCACTGTCCTTCCCGGTCGGATACGACCGAAGCGTATCGATTCCCACCCGTCGCGCCGCCCGCGGCGGCATGACCGTTTGTGCCGCCCCCGTCGTCCACGGAGGCATGGCCGCCGGTGGACCCGAAGCCCCCCTCGGCCCGTGCCGAGCCGGGAAGTTCCGCGACCTCCTGGAAGCGGACCCTCTCGACCTGCTGGACGACCAGTTGGGCAATCCGGTCGAAGCGCTCGAACCGCACGGACTCGCGCGGGTCGAGATTCACCACGATCACCTTGATCTCCCCACGGTACCCGGCATCAACCGTCCCCGGGGCATTCACGAGAGCGACACCGCAGCGGGCGGCGAGACCGGAACGCGGGTGCACGAAGGCCGCGTACCCCTCCGGGAGCGCCACAGACACTCCCGTGGGCAGCACGGCCCGCTCGCCCGGCTTCAGTTCACAGCTCTCGGTGGTGCGCAGATCGGCTCCCGCGTCACCGGGATGTGCGTACTCGGGAAGCGGTACGTCGGGATCCACGCGCCGGATCAGCACGTTCACGGGGGCACGGCTCACGGGGTCACGGCTCACGGGTTCACCTCGAAGGCACGGACACGCCGGGCCTGGTCCGGGTCGTTCATGGCGGCCCGGATCTCCTCCGGGCGGCCGTTGTCGATGAAGTGGTCGACCTTCACCTCGACGAAGAGCGCCTCGGCGCGGACGGCGACGGGCCCGTCGGGGCCTCCGATCCGGCCGGTGGCGGTGGAGTAGATCTTGCGCCCCGCCACGGCCGTCACCTCGGCCTCCAGGTACAGCACGGTGTCCACCGGAACCGGCCGCACGAAGTCCGTCTCCAGCCGGCCGGTCACGGCGATCGTCCGCAGCAGCCAGTTCAGCGAACCGAGGGTCTCGTCGAGGGCGGTCGCGAGCACCCCGCCGTGCGCGAGGCCCGGCGCGCCCTGATGGGCGGGCCGCACGGTGAACTCGGCGGTGACCGTCACGCCCTCGCCGGCCCGCGCCTGGAGGTGCAGCCCGTGGGGCTGCTCGCCGCCACAGCCGAAGCACTGGCCGTAGTGCGCACCGAGCAGCTCTCCGGGCGCGGGAGCGTCTGGATGACGTACCGGTTTCACGGCGTCTGCGGGCGGCTCGACAGCGGCGGAAGTACGACTCACAGCCGCAGACCTTACCCGCCCTCCCGCCACCCGCCACCGCCCCGCCGGACGGCGCCGCACACCGGCGGTCCCGCCCGGCGGCGCCGCACCCGGACCGCCCTGACCGAGGCGTGCTCCGGACACCGTGCCAAGCTTGGTTTCATGCAGCTCTCCGCCGCCCCGTACGAAGAACGCCTCACCGCGCCCCGCTCCTGGTGGCTGATCTCCTCGCTGGTCGGGGTCTCGATGGCCCTGATCCTGCTGCCCTTCGGCACCCTGCCGATGCTCGGCGGCCTGGCCGGCGGCACCGCCGCGGCGGCGGTCGCGGCCAGCGCGTACGGCTCACTGCGGATCCGGGTGCAGGGCGGCTTCCTGGTCGCGGGCGAGGCGAAGATCCCGGTGTCGGCGCTGGGCGAGGCGGAGGTCCTGGACGCGGAGGAGGCCCGCGCCTGGCGCACGTACAAGGCCGACACCCGCGCGTTCCTGCTGCTGCGCGCCTACATCCCCACCGCCCTGCGGGTGCAGGTCACCGACCCCGAGGACCCGACGCCGTATCTGTACCTGTCGACGCGCGAGCCGGAGCGGCTGGCGGAGGCGTTGCGGACAGCGCGGGCGGCGGCCTAGCACACCCGGCCGAGGCGTCACCCGAGCTCTTTCGGGACGTCCCCCGGCGTCAGTGGCTCGGCCGGAGTCTCCAGCGGCGGAAGTTCGGGCAGCGCGTCCCAGGGGACCTGGACTCTGCGCAGGTCGGTCCGGATCCGCTCGGCGAGTTTCCTGGTGTCCCGGCGGTTCATGGCCGCGCCGACGGCCGCGCCCACCATGAACGGCAGCAGGTTCGGCAGATCCCGCACCATCCGTTTCATGATCTGCTGCCGCAGCTGCTGCTTCATCCGGCTGTTCACCGCCGAGCTGACGGTGGCCGGCTTGCTCACGTCGATGCCGCGCTCCCCCGACCAGGAGTTGAGGTACGCGGTGGAGCGCTGCGCCAGAGTGCCCGGCGGCCGTACGCCGTAGACCTCGTGGAGCTCAGCGATGAGCTTCAGTTCGATCGCCGCCACACCGGTGATCTCGGCGGCCAGCTCCGCGGGCATCGCCGGCGGCACCGGCATCATCGCCGCCGCGCCGATTCCCGCGCCGACCGTCGCCGTGGCGCCGGCGGCGCCCGCCACGAGCTTGTCCGCGAGCTGCTCGGGCCCGAGCCCGGGGAACTGCCTGCGGAGCGTCGCGAGGTCGCGTACGGGGATCCGCGGGGCGTTGTCGATGATCCGGTCGGCGAGGTACCCCAAGGCCGCCCGGGCGCGGCTGCCGCCCTTGCGGACGCCGTCCCGGGCCTTGTCCCGGAACACCGCCGCCCGCCGCCGTGCGACGGGCGCTGGTGGCGCGGCCGGCGCCGGGAGGTCAGCCCGGCCGGCCGCCGGTTCGAGCGAGGCCGATCCCTTGTCGGATGAGCCCCGCTCGTGGTCACGCGCGCCGTGCCGTCCCTCGGACGGCACCGAGTCCGCTCCCCGCTTCAGGAAGCGGCGCTTCCGGGGAGGGGTCGAGCCAGTCACGGCCGACCCGCCCTCAGTCGCAGTCGCGGCAGATCGGCTGACCGTTCTTCTCCTTGGCCAGCTGGCTGCGGTGGTGCACCAGGAAGCAGCTCATGCAGGTGAACTCGTCCTGCTGCTTCGGCAGCACCCGGACGGCCAGCTCTTCGTTCGAAAGGTCCGCTCCGGGCAGTTCGAGGCCTTCCGCGGCCTCGAACTCATCGACGTCCACAGCGGACGTCGACTTGTCGTTCCGCCGCGCCTTGAGTTCTTCAAGGCTGTCCGAGTCGACGTCGTCGTCGGTCTTGCGTGGGGTGTCGTAGTCGGTTGCCATGTCGCTCTCCCCCTCTGGGTGTCTTCGGTGTCTCCAGCGCACGTAACGCGTGAGAGGCCGGACTTGTGCCCGACCTGAGGCGGAGATTTTGCCTCACATCAAGGTCTGTTACTCAATCGACACCCAACCGGACTCCTCTTGAGTGATCGGGTTGGATGGCGATCGGGACCGTACACGGTCCGAATCCCGCACTTCAAAGGCGTCTCACCGTGTACTTCCCGTGATCACGACCCCGGAAAACCCGGATTTTCCCGGCTTTCCGGCCGTATTCATGATCACGGAGAGTAGGTGACGTGAAATGTGCCTTTGTGATCGATCACACACGCGGATACTCGATCAGCGCCTTGAAAATTCCGCGCAGAGCGAACATCCCTCAGTGTCGATCCCGGTGCGGGGGTCATGATCTCAGACGGGCAGGGTCACCCGCATCACGAGCCCACCCCCTTCACGCGGCTGGGCCGAAATGTGCCCGCCGTGCGCCCGGGCCACGGACCGGGCGATCGACAGGCCGAGGCCCACACCCTTGTCGCTGCCCGTTCGCTCCGTACGCAACCGTCTGAACGGCTCGAAAAGGTTGTCGATCTCGTACGCCGGCACCACCGGGCCCGTGTTGGACACCACGAGCATCGCCTGGCCGTGCTGGATCTCCGTGGTCACCTCGACCCAGCCGCCCTCGGGCACGTTGTACCGCACGGCGTTCTGGACGAGGTTCAGGGCGATCCGCTCCAGCAGCACGCCGTTGCCCTGCACGACCGCGGGCTTCTGTTCGCCCCGGATCAGCACGCCCTTGGCCTCCGCCTCGGCGTGCACCTGGTCGACGGCCTGCTCGGCCACCTCGGCGAGATCCACCGGCTTGCGCTCCACGATCTGGTTGTCGCTGCGGGCCAGCAGCAGCAGGCCCTCGACGAGCTGCTCGCTGCGCTCGTTGGTGGCCAGCAGCGTCTTGCCGAGCTGCTGCAGCTCCATGGGGGCGTCCGGGTCCGACAGGTGCACCTCCAGGAGCGTGCGGCTGATCGCCAGCGGGGTCCTCAGCTCGTGCGAGGCGTTGCCGACGAAGCGCTGTTGCGCCGTGAAGGCCCGCTGCAGGCGCTCCAGCATCTCGTCGAAGGTGTCCGCCAGCTCCTTCAGCTCGTCGTCCGGGCCGTCCAGCTCGATGCGGCGGGACAGGTCCGAGCCCGCCACCGCGCGCGCGGTGCGGGTGATCCGGCCGAGCGGTGACAGCACCCGGCCGGCCATCGCGTAGCCGAAGGCGAAGGCGATGATCGCGAGACCCAGCAGGGCCAGCAGGGAGCGGCTGAGCAGGTTGTCCAGGGCGACCTGGCGCTGGCGGTCGACGCACTCGGCGATCGCGGCGTTGAACTGGGGCAGCTTCAGGGTGCCCGACGTGACGGTGGGACAGTAGTCGCTGGTGACTCTGATGTCCGTGCCGCCCTCGATCTTGAACAGCGGCTGGTTGCCGGTGTTCAGCGCCTGCGCCGCCAGCAGGTAGATGATCGACAGCAGCAGGATGCCCGCGATCAGGAACATCCCGCCGTACAGCAGTGTGAGGCGTATGCGGATGGTGGGACGCAGCCAGGGGAAGGGCGGCTCCGGCCGGCGGGGGTCCCAGGTGGGTTTCGGGGGCGCCTGGGGAGGCGCGGGGGTAGCGGCCACGGGTGATCAGATCCGGTATCCCGAGCCGGGGACGGTCACGATGACCGGTGGCTCGCCCAGCTTGCGGCGCAGCGTCATGACGGTGACGCGCACGACGTTGGTGAACGGGTCGGTGTTCTCGTCCCAGGCCTTCTCCAGGAGCTGCTCCGCGGAGACCACCGCTCCCTCGCTGCGCATCAGCACCTCCAGCACCGCGAACTCCTTGGGTGCCAGCTGCACCTCCTTGCCGTCCCGGAAGACCTCACGGCGGTTGGGGTCGAGCTTGATCCCGGCGCGCTCCAGGACGGGGGGCAGCGGCACGCTGGTACGCCGGCCGAGGGCCCGCACGCGTGCCGTCAGCTCGCTGAACGCGAAGGGCTTGGGGAGGTAGTCGTCGGCGCCGATCTCCAGGCCCTCCACCCGGTCGCTGACGTCACCGGACGCCGTGAGCATCAGCACGCGCGTGGGCATGCCGAGTTCCACGATCTTGCGGCAGACGTCGTCACCGTGCACCAGGGGGAGGTCGCGGTCGAGGACGACCACGTCGTAGTCGTTGACGCCGATGCGCTCCAGGGCGGCCGCCCCGTCGTACACGACGTCGACGGCCATGGCCTCCCGGCGCAGTCCGGTGGCCACCGCATCGGCGAGCAGTTGCTCGTCCTCGACGACGAGTACGCGCACGTCGCTTGTCCTTCCTGTGTCCACCCGCGTAGCGCTTCTCGGCCCACGTGGGCAGGGGGGTTCGGTGAGTGTGTGACCTCCATCCTGCCCTTTTCGGCCATAAGTCGGCTGTAAGGCGGGTGAGCACAGCCTGAAGGACAGGTGTGAGGCCCGGGAATGGGAGATTTTCTCGTCGGGTTGAGGTTTCCGTGGAAGGGAGCGGGGGGAGGACGGCTTTACACCACGCGATCACGCTCTGCATGTGCCGTACGACCATGCGGCACTCCGCGATCCGCTTCCGCAGAGTGGGCGTGGGTGTCCGGCACCGTCGCCGCCCAGCAGGGCAGCGCGCTGGGCATCTGCAGGAGACGTGATCGCCCCTTCCGAACGGCACACCCCCGTGCCACCGACCCACGACCCAGGACGAGGGGGCGCAGCATGGACGCATTCACCGCAGGACTTCTGCAGCGCATAAGGGCGACCGAGTCCGACCTGACGCGGGCGCGCGAGACCGGCGACGACTTCCTCGCGGAGGTCGAAGAAGCCGAGCTCGACGATCTGCGCCGCCTGGCCTCCGAGCACGGTGTGGAGGTCGGCGCGCAGCGCGTCTGATCAGCTCGTCAGCACGACAGCGGGGCCCCGGCGAATCCAGCGCCGGGGCCCCGCTCTGTGCGCCTCTGCTCCCGAGGGGCGCCGCTGCCCGTGGCGAGGGGCCGGGGCAGCGGGCCGCAGGGCCCCCGCCGTCGGTGGCGCCCGGATGACGGCGGGGCGCGTCCCGGTCAGTCGCGCCAGGCGCCGAAGTCCTCCAGGAGATGCTGGAGGGGCTCGAAGACGCCCGGAGCGGCCGCCACCGTCAGGGCATGTGCGGGGCGCTCTCCGGGGCGTCCACCGGTCAGCGCACCCGCCTCACGGGCGATGAGGTCGCCGGCGGCGAGGTCCCAGGGGTGCAGGCCCCGTTCGTAGTAGCCGTCGAGGCGGCCCGCGGCGACGTCGCACAGGTCCACCGCGGCCGAGCCTGCGCGCCGGATGTCGCGCACCAGCGGGATCAGCCTGCGGGCGACCTCGGCCTGGTGGACGCGGACCTCGGTGACGTAGTTGAAGCCGGTCGAGACCAGGGCCTGCTCCAGCGGTGGCGCGGGGCGGCAGGCCAGCTCGCGCTCGCCCTCCCAGGAGCCGGTGGCCCGGGCGCCCTCGCCCCGGACCGCGTGGAAGGTCTCGCCGCGCATCGGGACCGCGACGACCCCGACGACGGTCTCGCCGTCCTGCTCGGCCGCGATGGAGACCGCCCAAGTGGGCAGTCCGTACAGGTAGTTGACCGTGCCGTCGAGCGGGTCGATGACCCAGCGGACGCCGCTGGTGCCCTCGGTGGAGGCGCCTTCCTCGCCGAGGAAACCGTCGTCCGGTCGGTGCTCGGAGATCAGGTCGGTGATCAGCTTCTCCGCCGCGATGTCCATCTCGGTGACCACGTCGATCGGGCTCGACTTGGTCCTGGCGACCGCGAGGTCGGCCGGGCGGCCGTCCCGCAGCAGCGCGCCGGCGCGGCGGGCGGCCTCCTGGGCCAGCTTCAGCAGCTCCGTGTGCAGGGGGTCGGTCACGGGGCTCCTCACGCGTAGGGGCTGTCGGCGCCCGCCGCGGCGGGGTGCGGGCCACGGGCCGGGCAGCAGCCCGCCGGGCAGACGTCGTGGCTCGCGCCGAGCCGGCCCCGGGCGCACGGCGTGACCTGCTCGGCGCGCTCGACGCCGGCCCGCTCCAGGACGAGGTCGCGGATCGCGGCGGCGAACCGGGGGTCGGCGCCGACCGTGGCCGATCGGCGCACCGGCAGACCCAGCTCCTCGGCCCTGGCCCTGGCCTCCGTGTCGAGGTCGTACAGGACCTCCATGTGGTCGGAGACGAAGCCGATGGGGGCCATGACGACCGCCGGGGTCCCGGCCGCGTGCCGCTCCTCCAGGTGGTCGCAGATGTCGGGCTCCAGCCACGGGATGTGCGGGGCGCCGGAGCGCGACTGGTAGACGAGCTGCCAGGGGTGGTCGACGCCGGTGCGGTCGCGGACGGCGTCGGCGATCAGCTGGGCCACGTCCAGGTGCTGCCTGACGTAGGCGCCGCCGTCGCCGTGGCCCTCGGCCGGGCCGGAGGTGTCCGCGGACGTGGTCGGGATCGAGTGGGTGGTGAAGGCGATGTGGGCGCCGTCACGGATGCCCTCGGGGAGGTCGGCGAGGGACTCGAGCACGCCCTCGATCATCGGCTCCAGGAAGCCCGGGTGGTTGAAGTAGTGCCGCAGCTTGTCGACCCGGGGCAGTTCCAGGCCCTCCGCCCGCAGGGCGGCCAGCGAGTCGGCGAGGTTCTCGCGGTACTGGCGGCAGCCCGAGTACGAGGCGTAGGCGCTGGTGGCGAGGACCAGGATGCGGCGGCGGCCGTCGGCGACCATCTCGCGCAGGGTGTCCGTCAGGTAGGGCGCCCAGTTGCGGTTGCCCCAGTAGACCGGCAGGTCCAGGCCGTGGCCCGCGAAGTCCTTGCGGAGGGCGTCCAGCAGGGCGCGGTTCTGGTCGTTGATCGGGCTGACCCCGCCGAACAGGAAGTAGTGCTGGCCGACTTCCTTGAGGCGTTCCTTGGGGATACCGCGCCCCCGTGTCACGTTCTCCAGGAACGGGACGACGTCGTCCGGGCCCTCCGGGCCGCCGAACGAGAGCAGGAGCAGGGCGTCGTAGGGGCTGGCATCGAGCACGTCTGGCATGGGTCGATCCTGTCATCCGGTACTGACAGCCGGAAAACGGCGGGGTGGCCACCCGGGTTCCCACCGCGTCCGGCCGGGTGCGTTAGGGTCACCTCACTCGTAAGCTGTATGGGGCGTATTCACGCCTTACTGAGCCGCTGCTGCCCAGCGGCGCTCCCGCTGCCGAGCCGCCGCCGCTCCCGCCCGACCGGAGACCCCCGTGCCCAGCCCCTACCGCGCCCTGTTCGCCGCTCCCGGCTCCAAGGGCTTCTCCGCCGCGGGACTCCTCGGCCGGATGCCGCTGTCGATGATGGGCATCGGCGTGGTCACGATGATCTCCCAGCTGACCGGGCGGTACGGCCTGGCCGGCGCGCTGTCGGCGACCATCGCGCTGGCCGCCGCGGTGGCGGGTCCGCAGGTGTCGCGGCTGGTGGACCAGTACGGACAGCGGCGGGTGCTGCGCCCGGCGACGCTGATCGCTCTCGTCGCGTCGGCCGGGCTGCTGCTGGCCGCGCACTACGCGTGGCCGGACTGGACGCTGTACGTGTTCAGCGCCGGCATCGGGTGTGTGCCGAGCGTCGGCGCGATGATCCGCGCGCGGTGGGCGGCTCTGTACCGGGGCACTGCGCAACTGCACACCGCGTACTCCTTCGAGTCCGTGATCGACGAGGTCTGTTTCATCTTCGGGCCGATCATCTCCATCGGCCTGTCGACGGTCTGGTTCCCGGAGGCCGGTCCGCTGCTCGCCGCGTGCTTCCTCGCGGTCGGCGTCTTCTGGCTGACCGCCCTGCGCGCCACCGAGCCCGCGCCGCACCCGCGCGCGCAGCAGGGCGGCGGTTCGGCCCTGCGCTCCCCCGGTCTCCAGGTCCTGGTGGCCACCTTCGTGGCGACCGGCGCGATCTTCGGGGGGGTCGACGTCGTCACCGTCGCCTTCGCCGACGAGCAGGGACACAAGGGCGCCGCGAGTCTGGTCCTCGCGCTGTACGCGGCGGGCTCCTGCGCGGCGGGATTCGTGTTCGGGCTGCTGCACTTCAAGGGAGCGCCCGAACCTCGCTGGCTGTTGGGCATCTGCGCGATGGCCGTGAGTATGATCCCCCTCCTACTGGTCGGGAACCTGCCGTTTCTGGCCGTGGCGCTGTTCGTTGCGGGGCTGTCCATCGCTCCCACGATGATCACGACGATGTCCCTCATCGAGCAGCACGTACCACGCGCGCAACTGACCGAAGGCATGACCTGGGTGAGCACGGGACTCGCGGTCGGGATCGCGCTCGGCTCCTCCGCGTCCGGCTGGGTGATCGACGCCGCCGGCGCGCGGACCGGGTACGTGGTCCCGGCGGTGTCCGGGGCCGTCGCGGTCGCGGTCGGTTTCCTCGGGTACCGCCGGCTCAACAGGCCGGTTCCGCGTCGGGGAGGCACCGTTGAGCAGCACAGCGAGCGGGAAGAACGGCACGTGGCGTAACTGGGGCGGCAACGTCGCCGCCCGGCCCGCGCGGGAGGTCACTCCGGCCTCGGTGGACGAACTGGCGGACGCCGTACGGAAGGCCGCCGCGGACGGGCTGCGGGTGAAGGCAGTCGGTTCCGGGCACTCCTTCTCGTCCGTCGCCGCCACCGACGGTGTGTTGATCTGCCCTCAACTGTTGACCGGCATCCGCGCCATTGACCGGGAATCCATGACGGTCACGGTCGAGGCCGGCATCCCGCTCAAGAGGCTCAACATGGCCTTGGCCCGAGAGGGTCTGTCGCTGACCAACATGGGCGACATCATGGAGCAGACGGTCTCCGGGGCCACCAGCACCGGCACGCACGGCACCGGCCGCGAGTCGGGCTCCATCGCCGCGCAGATCAGGGGCCTGGAGCTGGTCACCGCCGACGGCTCGGTCCTCACCTGCTCGGAGAAGGAGAACCCGGAGGTCTTCGCCGCGGCGCGCATAGGGCTCGGAGCCCTCGGCATCGTCACCGCGATCACCTTCGCCGTGGAGCCCGTCTTCCTGCTCACGGCCCGTGAGGAGCCGATGCCCTTCGACCGGGTCGTCGCCGAGTTCGACGAACTGTGGGCCGAGAACGAGCACTTCGAGTTCTACTGGTTCCCGCACACCGGCAGCACCACCACCAAGCGCAACAACCGCAGCGCGGGCCCCGAGCAGCCGGTGGGGCAGCTGGCGGGCTGGTTCGAGGACGAGTTCCTCTCCAACGGCGTCTTCCAGGTGGCCCAGTGGGTCGGCCGCGCGGCGCCCGCCACCATCCCGGCGATCGCCCGGATCTCCAGCAGAGCCCTGTCCGCGCGGACCTACACCGACATCCCGTACAAGGTCTTCACCTCACCGCGCCGGGTGCGCTTCGTGGAGATGGAGTACGCCGTCCCGCGCGCGGCCGTCGTCGAGGCGCTGCGCGAGCTGAGGACGATGGTCGACCGCTCCGGTCTCAGGATCAGTTTCCCGGTCGAGGTGCGCACCGCCCCGGCCGACGACATCACGCTGTCCACGGCGTCGGGCCGGGACAGCGCGTACATCGCCGTCCACATGGTCAAGGGGACGCCGTACCAGAGGTACTTCACCGCCGCCGAACGCATCTTCACCGCGTACGAGGGCCGGCCGCACTGGGGCAAGATGCACACGCGCGACGCCGAGTACCTCGCCGGGGTCTACCCGCGCTTCGGCGAGTTCACGCAGGTGCGGGACCGGCTCGATCCGGACCGCCGGTTCCAGAACGACTACCTGCGCAGGGTGTTGGGGGCATAGCGGACACCCCGCACCGGGCCGCGACGGCCGCCCCCGGACCGCGAGGCCGGCCAACCGCGCGAGAAGGGGACGTACGGACGAAAACGATTAGTTCCGTTTCTGATGATTACGTGAAGTGCGCCACGTCCAAGATCCGGAAAACCGTTTCGCTGCGGCCGGGTGGCGCCGACCGGAAGAAGTCGGGCGGCGTGCCAATCCACGCACGTGGCCCAAATGGAGTACTGTTGCGAGCCCTGGGTCAGGTCTCCCGCCAGGGCGTCCGTGGCCTTCAAGGACCACCGGGAGGGGGCCAGTTGCACAGGGTGACGGAGTTTGTCACTTAGCGTTGCGAATAGGTAACCGTGCCATAACGGCGATCCAGGGCCCGCGCCCGACACGCCGGGCAACTCGGCAAGGTTGTGGCAGGCTGCACCCGGGCAGGCCACACTCGACTAGCGGAAGCAGCGACGCACGTGACGTCGGCAGGCACCACCCGGGAGGTCCCCATGCCCGAACTGCGTGTCGTGGCCGTCTCCAATGACGGCACACGGCTGGTGCTGAAGGCTGCCGACTCTACGGAGTACACGCTTCCGATCGACGAACGCCTGCGCGCCGCCGTGCGCGGCGACCGTCCCCGTCTCGGCCAGATCGAGATCGAGGTCGAGAGCCATCTCCGCCCCCGCGACATCCAGGCGCGCATACGCGCCGGTGCGACCGCGGAAGAGGTCGCGCAGATGGCCGGTATCCCCGTCGACCGCGTCCGGCGCTTCGAGGGTCCCGTGCTGGCCGAGCGCGCGTTCATGGCCGAGCGGGCCCGGAAGACTCCGGTCCGCCGCCCCGGCGAGAACGCGGGTCCGCAGCTGGGCGAGGCCGTCCAGGAGCGGCTGACCCTGCGCGGCGCCGAGAAGGACACCGCGCAGTGGGACTCGTGGCGCCGCGACGACGGCACCTGGGAGGTCCTGCTGGTCTACCGGGTCGCGGGCGAACCGCACTCGGCGAGCTGGACGTACGACCCGCCCCGGCGGCTCGTCCAGGCCGTCGACGAGGAGGCGCGCTCGCTGATCGGCGAGTCCGACGACCTCGCCGCCACGCCGGAGCCCAGCTTTCCCTTCGTACCGCGCATCGCCCGCCTGCCGCGCGACCGTCCGCTGGACCGTGCCCTCGACCGGGAGCGGCCGAGTCTGCCGCCGGCGTCGCTCGACGAGCCCGCCGAGGAGACCGCGAGCGAGCGGGACTCGCTGACCAGCCTGCTGGAGGCGGTGCCGAGCTTCCGGGGCGATCTGGTGGTCCCGGAGCGCCCGGCGGAGCCCGACACGGAGGAACCCGCTCCGGAACCCGACGAGGAGGAGCCCCCGGCGCCCGCCGCCTCGGCCGGTTCCGCCTACGCGGACGTCCTGATGCCGCGTTCCGTCGGCAGCCACCGCGACCGGCTCATCGGCTCCACCGACCGTCAGGCCGAGGCGGACGGCGTCCGCCCAGGCCGCCGGGCGGCAGTCCCGAGCTGGGACGAGATCGTGTTCGGGACGCGGCGCAAGAAGCAGGAATAGCCGGCCGTACGGCCTTCTGCACGAGGCTCGTGAGGGCCCGCGCTCGTGCGCGCGGGCCCTTCGGCCGTGCCTACCGGGGGTCGGGTCCCACGGCGACCGGCCGCGACGGGTCCGACGACCACTCCGACCAGGAACCGACGTACAGCGCGGCCGGGATGCCCGCGACCGCCAGGGCCAGCACCTCGTGTGCGGCGGAGACGCCGGAGCCGCAGTAGACGCCGACCTCGGAGCCGTCGGACACGCCCAGTGTCCTGAAGCGGGCGGCCAGTTCCGCCGCGGGCAGGAAGCGGCCGTCGGCCCCGACGTTGTCGGCGGTGGGCGCGGACACGGCGCCCGGGATGTGTCCGGCGACCGGGTCGACCGGCTCGACCTCGCCCCGGTAGCGCTCCCCCGCGCGCGCGTCGAGCAGGACCCCGGTGCGGGCCAGCAATGCGGCGCCGTCCGCGTCGAGGAGCCCCGCCGCGTCCGGCGCCGGCTGGAAGTCCCCCTCGGCCGGCTCGGGTGTGTCCACCGACAGGTCGCCCTGCCAGGCCGGCAACCCGCCGTCGAGGACTCGCACGTCCGGGTGACCCGTCCAGCGCAGCATCCACCAGGCACGGGCGGCCGCCCAGCCCTGTCCGCCGTCGTACACGACCACCGGTGTCCGGGCGCGGACGCCCGCGCGGCGCATGGCGGCGCCGAACTGGGCGAGGTCGGGCAAGGGGTGCCGGCCACCGGCTCCGGGCGGGGCGGCGAGCTCCCGGTCCAGGTCGACGAAGACCGCGCCGGGAACGTGTCCGGCCGCGTACTCGGCCCGGCCGTCGAACGAGGGCTCCCCGGCCGCCTTGGCCACGCTGAGCTGCCAGCGGACGTCGAGCAGGACGGGCGGGTCGTCCCCCGCCAGGTCGCTCGCGAGTTCCGTTGCGGAGATGATGGCGTTCATGGCCACCATCCTCGCGCACGGGGTGGCCGCATCGTCCATGTCCGGCTACTGTGCTCCGCCGGACGGGTCCGGTCACGACGCGTACGGGACCGGGCACATGCTGTACAGCCGATCGACACCCGTCGGCCGTCGGACGGAGACGGACGGGAAGGCGCACGACGGGCACTCTCCGGGCAGGGGAGCAGCCGCACAGCGGCGTGCCCGGAGCCCGCGGCACCTCAGGTGGTGCGAGCATCGGCACGGGGTCCGTGAGCACGGAGTCCGTACAACGGGGTCCGTCAGAGCGGAAGCTGGAGCGACACGGCCGCCGCGAGAGGCCGAGAAGAGAGTGACGATGACCGAGGCAAGGGGGTCTGCCGCCGGCCCGCACGGCCCGGCGCAGGCCCGGCAGGTGCCCGGAACACCCTGCTGGGTGAGTCTGATGGTGCACGGGATGGCCGCGACCCAGGACTTCTACGGCGCGCTGTTCGGCTGGGAGTTCCGCCCGGGTCCGCGGCAACTCGGCCCCTACGTCCGGGCCCTGCTCGACGGGCACGACGTGGCCGGCATCGGCCAGCTGCCGCCCGACCGCCACCTGCCCATCGCCTGGACGCCCTACTTCGCCTCGGACGACGTGGGCCTGACGGCCGACACGGTACGGCTGTGCGGCGGCACGGTCGGGGTGGGACCGCTGGACGCGGAGGACGCCGGGCGGCTGGTGATCGGCTCGGACCCGTCCGGCGCGGTCTTCGGCGTCTGGCAGGCGGCGGCGCACCTCGGCACGTCCCTCGCCGGCGTGCCCGGCACACCGGCCTGGCACGAACTGCTGACCTTCGAGACCACGAGCGTCGTCAAGTTCTACGAGACGGTCTTCGGTCACGAGGAGGAGCCGGCAGTCCCGGCCGACTGCGACTACGTGACCCTGCGCCTCGGCGACCGCCCGGTCGCCGGTGTCCGCGGTGTGGGCCACGCCCTGCCCCGTGACCGCGGGCCGCACTGGATGACGTACTTCGAAGTGGCCGACACCGACGAGGCGGCCGCCCTCCTCGTCGGCCTCGGCGGTCAGGTCCTGAGACCTCCCCACACCACCCCCCACGGCCGCGCGGCCACGGTGGCGGACCCGGAGGGGGCCAGGTTCTCCCTGATCCAGAGCCCACGCTGAGCGTGCGGCCGCCGACAGGGCCGTCGCCGACGCCGTTCGCTACGGCAGGCCGGGGGCGAGCGACGCCGAGGCCGAGGTGCTGTTCATGCGGTGGCGGTGGTGGCGGCGGCACAGCACCTCGTAACCGACCTCCGCGGCCGGGCGGTTCACATCGCCGACGACGACCTGCTCGCCCTCGACCACCATCTCGCCGCCGACGGTACGGGCGTTGTGCGTGGCACGCGCCCCGCACCAGCACATCGCCTCCACCTGGAGTGCCTCTATCCGGTCCGCCAGCTCGATCAGACGCTGCGAGCCGGGGAACAGTTTGGTGCGGAAGTCGGTGGTGATGCCGAAGGCGTAGACGTCCAGGCCCAGGTCGTCCACCACGCGGGCCAGTTGGTCGATCTGCTCGGATGCGAGGAACTGGGCCTCGTCCACGATCAGGTAGTCGACCTTGCTGCCCCGCTCGACCTCGGCCACCACATAGGCGTACAGGTCCATGCCGGGCACCGCTTCTACCGCTTCGGTCACCAGACCGAGCCGCGAGGAGAGCTTGCCCTCGCCCGCGCGGTCGTCGCGGGTGAAGATGATGCCCTGGAGGCCGCGCGCCGAGCGGTTGTGCTCGATCTGGAGAGCCAGCGTGGACTTCCCGCAGTCCATCGTTCCGGAGAAGAACACCAGCTCGGGCATGGCGAGTCGAGCACCTTTCGGTTGGGTGGGAGGAGAGCGGCCCGGAGGCGTCAGGAGCGTACTTCGAGCAGCGGAACCAGCTGCTCGGCGGGGGTCATCGAACCGTGGTTGCCCACCATCGCCGACTCCTTGGGCTCCCGCTCCGAGGCGATGATGAGGACGTCGTCACGCGCGGCGGCGATCACGTCGCCGAGACGGCCGGACACCCGCCGTTCGACCCGGTCGGGCGGCCCGAACCAGCCCGCCGCGATCGCCTCGTCCCGGGAGGCCACCCAGAACTGCTCGCCGAGGACCTCGCGCCAGCAGGTCAGGACGTCGTTCTGGGCGCCCGGCACCGCGTAGACGTGGCGGGCGCGGCCCTCACCGCCCAGCAGGGCGACTCCGGCGCGCAGTTCCCAGTCCTCGTCGAAGTCGATGCGGTGCTGCTCGTCGAAGGGCACGTCGATCATGCCGTGGTCGGCGGTGACGTAGAGCGCGGTGCGCGGCGGCAGTTGCTCGGCCAGGCGCTGGACCAGCCGGTCGACGTACATCAGCCGTCCGCGCCAGGTGTCGGAGTCGACGCCGAAGCGGTGGCCGGCGCCGTCGACCTCGGAGTAGTACGTGTAGACCAGGGAGCGGTCGCCCGCGGCGAGCTGCTCGGCCGTGAGGTCCATGCGCTCCTCGCCGGTCTGCCGCCCGTGGAACGTGCCGCCGCTGAGCGCGACCTTGGTCAGCGGGGTGTTCTCGAAGGTGGGGGACGAGACCTGGGCCGCGTGCACACCGGCCCGGTCGGCGAGCTGGAAGATCGTCGGATACGGCTGCCAGGCCGCCGGCGATGTCCACGGCTGCCAGCGGAGCTGGTTCATCAGCCCGCCGGTGGCCGGATCGCGCACGGTGTAGCCGGGCAGGCCGTGGGCGCCCGGCGGGAGCCCCGTGCCGACGGAGGCGAGGGAGGTCGCGGTGGTCGCCGGGAAGCCGGTGGTCAGCGGGCGGCCGGTGCCGCCGCGCGAGCTGCCGAGGAGCGAGGTCATGAAGGGCGCCTCGTCCGGGTGCGCCCTCAGTTGCTCCCAGCCGAGCCCGTCGATCAGGAACACGCAGTTCCGGTCGGCGGGGGTGAGCTCGGCAATGGTGGCGGTCACTCCCGGTACGGCCATGCCCGCGGCCAGGGTGGGCAGCAGGTCGGCGAGGGAGCCGGTGCCGTACTCGGGGACGGGCGCGGAGTCGAGGGCGAGCGGTTCCGGGTGGTGGTCCCAGGCGGAGGCGGGCTGCGCCATCAGCGGGTGACGTCCGCGGTCGCCTCGGAGATGGCCTGCGCGAAGACGAGCGCCTGCCGCACCGTCTCCGGGCCGTCCCCGGCCTCGCTCACGCGCAGGCTCAGGTCGTCCGCCGTCGAGCTGCCGGTGTAGCCGTGGTCGGCCTCGCAGTTGGGGTCGCCGCAGGCGGCGGGCTCCAGGTCGATGCGGGAGACGGCCCCCCAGCCGATGGTCAGCACGACCTCGCGGGGCAGGGTGCCCGGCTGGTACTGCTCGGGGTTGGCGACCACGCGGCTGACCACGATCGAGGAGATCCGGCTGAGCTTCACGGACTCGGTGGAGGTGGTGGCGTACGGCGTCGGGGAGGTGGTGTCCGCGTTCTGCTCGTCGGTGTGGCTGACGACGAAGCGGTTCTCGGTGAGGACGAGCACGGTCACATGCCGCCGCACCTCGTTCTGGTCGAACGTCGTCTCCTGGTGGACCAGGTACGACCGAATGGGCTCGCCGCCCACAGCGGCCTCCACCGCCTCGGCCACGAGGGCCGGGTAGTAGCCGCTGCGCTCGATCGCCGTTCGCAGCCCCTGGGTCGTCGTACTGGTCTTGGCCATGACGTCCATCCTACGGGGACCCACTGACTGCGAGGCACCGCTCCGGGCCGGTGGAACGTCGGTCAGTACGCGGGCAGTGTCCGCGGCCCGAGGTCGTCGCGGGCGGGCGGCGGTGCGAGCCGCACAGAGGCGCCGAGGACGCTCAGGCCGCGCGGGGCGACGACGACCGGCTCCAGGGTGACCGCCACGACTTCGGGATGGTCGTCGACCAGGCGCGACACCCGCAGCAGCAGTTCCTCCAGGGCAGGCGTGTCGACGGGGGTGGAGCCGCGCCAGCCGAACAGGAGCGGTGCCGTCCGGATCGACCGGACCAGTGAGGTGGCCTCCCGGTCGGTGACCGGGACGAGCCGGTGTGCCATGTCCCCGAGCAGCTGGGAGGCGGCCCCGGCGAGTCCGAACGACAGGACGGCTCCGGCCGCCGGGTCGATGACGGCCCTGACCACGGTGTCGACTCCGCGCGGCGCCATCGACTGCACCACCGGCCGCAGCTCCTCCGGCTTCCCGAACAACTCGGTCAACTCGGCGTACGCGCGCCGCAGTTGCTCCTCGTCCGTGAGGTCCAGCCGTACGCCGCCCAGGTCGGCGCGGTGTCTGAGGTGCGGGGCGGTGGCCTTCAGCGCGACCGGGTAGCCGAGGGTGCGGGCGGCCCGGACGGCGTCGTCGGAGGCGGGCGCGGGCAGTGCGCGATGGACGTGGACGCCGTACTTCCCGAGCAGGTCGCACGTCTCGTCGGTGCCGAGGGTGAGCCCCTGTCCGCGCGCGAGCAGCCCGCCGATCAGCCCGGCGGCGCCCTTCTCGTCGATGTCCTCGTACTCGGGCACCCTGCCGGGTTCGGCCGCGTCCCGGCGCCACTGGGCGTACCGGACCACTTCGGACAGCGCCCGGACGGCCCGTTCGGCGGCCGGGTAGGCGGGGATGAGGCGGGAGCAGTTCTGGGGGGCGGGCGGGTCCGGGGCCGTCTTCGTGGCCAGCCGGTCCAGCGGGCGGAACGGGTGGGTGCTGCCCGGCGCCGTGGATCCGGCCTGCGGCGCGGTGCTGGCCGCGGCCGACAGGGCCTCCGCGAGGCCGCCCAGCTCGACGTGGACCACCAGCACCGGCTTGCCGGGGACCCGCTCGGCCGCGGATCTCAGGGCTTCGGCCAGCGCCGCGTCCCCCGCTGTCCCCTCACCCACGGCGGGGATCGCGGTCACCACCACCGCGTCGCACGCGTCGTCCGCCAGCGCCCGCGCCAGGGCGGCGTGGAAGTCCCCCGGCGACGCGCCCGTCGTCAGGTCCAGCGGCGGCAGCGGCCGGAGCCCCTCGGACAGACACGCGTCGTACGTCAGCAGGCCCAGCGACTCGGAGTTCCCGAGGATCGCCACCCGGGGCCCGGCCGGCAGCGGCTGCCGCGCGAGCAGCAGGCCGGTGTCCACCAGTTCCGTGATCGTGTCCACCCGGATCACCCCGGCCTGCCGCAGCAGCGCGGACACCGTGGCGTACGGCAGCCGGGTCGCCCGCACGGCGTGCCCCTGCGGCGCGGAACCCGCTCCCTGCACCACGACGAGCGGTTTCGCCGCCGCCGTGCGCCGGGCGAGCCGGGTGAACTTGCGCGGGTTGCCGATGGACTCCAGGTACATCAGCACCACGTCGGTGTCGGGGTCGTCGTACCAGTACTGGAGGACGTCGTTGCCGGACACGTCCGCCCGGTTGCCGGACGACACGAACGTCGACACACCGGTCACCCCGGTGACCCCGCCACCGCGCCGGTGCAGCCGGGACAGCAGCGCGATGCCGATGGCACCGGACTGGGCGAACAGCCCGATCCGCCCGGGCCGGGGCATCTCCGGGGCGAGGGAGGCGTTCAGCCGTATCGCGGGCGAGGTGTTGATGACCCCGAACGCGTTCGGCCCGATGATCCGCATGCCGTACGCGCGCGCGTGCCGGACCAGGTCCCGCTGCCGCTCGCGCCCTTCCGGCCCGCTCTCGGCGTATCCGGCGGAGAGCACGACGAGCCCCTGCACACCGTGCCGGCCGCACTCCTCGACGACGTCGGGGACGTACGGAGCGGGCACGGCGACGACCGCCAGGTCGACCGGACCCTCGATGTCCCGCACCGAGCGGTAGGCGGGCACGCCGTCGATGTCCGTCCGCCCCTCGGGCAGGACCTTGTTCACGGCGTACAGCCGGCCGGTGAACCCGGCGTCCCGGATGTTGCCGAGGACGCCTCGGCCCACTCCGCCGGGCGTGCGGCCGGCCCCGACGACGGCGACGGACCCGGGCATCAGCAGGCGCTGCACGGAGCGGCCCTCGGCGCGCTGTTCGCGCGCGTACTGCACGGCGAGTGAGCGGTCCGTCGGCTCCAGGTCGAACTCCAGGCGGACGACGCCGTCCTCGAAGGAGCGCTTCTGGGTGTATCCGGCGTCCGTGAACACCTTGATCATTTTGTTGTTGGCGGGCAGCACCTCGGCGGCGAATCGCCGGATGCCGCGCTCGCGCGCGACGGCCCCGATGTGTTCCAGCAGGGCGGAGGCGACACCGCGCCCCTGGTGGGCGTCCTGGACCAGGAAGGCGACCTCCGCCTCGTCGGGGATGTCAGGGGCGGCGGCGAAGCGCCCTGTGGCAAGGGTGGCGGGCGACGGGTGGGCGGAGGCGGGCATGCCCTCGGCGTCGATGCGGTCGTAGCGTACGGTGGCGATGAACTCGCCGCCGATGGTGGCCGCGAGTCCCACCCGGTCCACAAAGTCGTGGTGCGTGAAGCGGTGGACGTCCTTGGCGGACAGGCGAGGGTAGGGCGCGAAGAAGCGGTAGTACTTCGACTCGTCCGACACCTGCTCGTAGAAGCTGACGAGGCGATCGGCGTCATCGACGGTGATGGGCCGGATGCGCGCGGTACCGCCGTCGCGCAGCACCACGTCGGCTTCCCAGTGGGCGGGGTACTCGTGCCGATCCGACGAGGTCTGCATGGGCCCCAGCGTACGGCTCGCGTACGACAACGGCGCGAGGCAGTCTGTGCGGGACGGGAGTCGGGCCGAGGCCGCGGTCCGACGACACACCGGAGCGGGACGAAGGACCGCTCCGGGCATGCTTCACGTATGGGAAACTGGTCTAGACAACCTGATACACCGAAGGGCAGCATCACATGGCTGAGCGCCGCGTCAACGTCGGCTGGGCCGAGGGTCTCCACGCCCGTCCCGCCTCCATCTTCGTCCGGGCCGCCACGGCCGCGGGTATCCCGGTGACGATCGCCAAGGCCGACGGCAACCCCGTCAACGCGGCCTCCATGCTGGCCGTCCTCGGTCTGGGCGCCCAGGGCGGCGAGGAGATCGTCCTCGCCTCCGACGCGGAGGGGGCGGACGCCGCCCTCGACCGTCTCGCGAAGCTCGTCGCCGAGGGTCTCGAAGAGCTCCCCGAGACCGTCTGAGCGCCGGCACCGTAACGGAACACAGAAGGGCTCGTCCGAATTATCGGGCGGGCCCTTCGCATTTCCTGTTCCCGGGCAGCGGAAATAATCCCCCGGGAATTACGCCTCTTTGTATACGGCGCTCGTGTTAATGCCGCAGGCCCGTCATGTTTACGGGATGTTGCGAGTTCCTCACACGGTCCGGGCGATCCGCCTGGGACGGAAAGCGCAGCCGGTGCGCGGCCGTGGCGCGCTCGGTGTGCAGCGCCGTGACCGTCCGCGCGCGCTCGCTGTCGCCGCGCGCCACCGCGTCCACGATCGCGCCGTGCTCCGCCCAGGACTCCACCGGGTCGGCGGGCGCCGCCACCGCGTACATCCAGGCGATCTTGTGGCGCAGCTGGGTCAGCATCGAGGTCATCGCGGGGCTTCCGGAGGCCTGGGCGAGCGTCTCGTGGAACCAGCCGCCCAGGGAGCGCAGATCCTCGCTGTTGCCCCGCCTGGCCCGCTCCTGGCCCAGCCGGACCAGTCCGCGCAACACCTTGAGGTGGGCCTCCGTGCGCCGCTGGGCGGCCCGGGAGGCGCCGAGCGGCTCCAGCAGCATGCGCATCTCCAGGAGGTCGGCGCCCTCCTGCTCGGTGGGTTCCGCGACGCACGCGCCCGCGTGCCGCCGGGTCACCACGAAGCCCTCCGCCTCCAGCGTGCGCAGGGCCTCGCGGACGGGGACGCGCGAGACGCCGTAGCGCCGCGCGAGCAGTTCCTCGGTGAGCCGGCCCCCGCGCTCGTAGACACCCGCGACGATGTCGTCCCGGATCGCGGTGCATACCGAGTGCGCCGGAATACGCATGACCGACCTCCGCCTTAATCCCCGTGAAACGTCGACGATTGACGTGTGTTCAGTGACTCTATTGCAATGAGCCGGAATTTCCGATGGCGGGTCGGAATCCATGGATATTTTTTGGACAGACGGGCATCCGAAAGGCCGAAGCCCCGGCTCGGGGAGCCGGGGCTTCGGGATGTCCTGCCGTCCGTCGCGGGACGCGCCCGCCGTGCGGGCGTCGGACGTTCACTCCGTGGCAGCGTCAGACGCTCACGGCGTGCGAGGTCAGAGGTTCACGCCGTGGGAGCGCAGGTAGGCGGCGGGATCGATGTCCGAGCCGTACTCGGCGGTCGTCCGGGCCTCGAAGTGCAGGTGCGGGCCGGTGACGTTGCCGGTCGCGCCGGAGAGGCCTATCTGCTGTCCCGGGGTGACCGACTGGCCCACCGAGACGCCGATGGACGACAGATGGCCGTACTGGGTGTACGTGCCGTCGTTCATCCTGATCACGATCTGGTTGCCGTACGCCCCGCCCCAGCCGGCCTCGACGACGGTGCCGGAGCCGACCGCGTGGACGGACGTGCCGGTCGAGGCATGGAAGTCGACACCGGTGTGGCTGCCGGAGGACCACAGGGAGCCACCGGACTTGTAGCTGGTCGAGATGTACGAACCGGAGATCGGGGCGACGTAGGCGTTGAGACGCCTGCGCTCCTCCTCGCGGGCGGCACGCTCCTCGGCCTCGCGGGCCTTCTTGGCGTCCGCGGCCGCCTTCTTGCGGGCGGCCTCCTCGGCCTTCCGCTGGGCTTCGGCCTCGTCGGCGGCCTGCTTCTGGGCGGCGGCCTGGGCGTCGATCTGGTCCGCGATCGCGTCGCCGATGGTGATGACGGGGGTGAGACCGGTCTGCTCGGCCGCGGGCTCGGCGGCGAGCGCGGGGGCGGCCAGGGAGCCGATGACACCGGTGGTGGCCAGAGCCGCGACGCCGGCCGCACGGGCGGTGCTGCGCTTCATCCGGCTGGGACGACGGTGCTTACCGGCGGCGCACATGAACGCCATGGAGTGGCTGGTCCTTTCCTTCCCTCTCGCCTACCGGGTTAGCTGACGGGTTCGGAGCAGGAAGGTCTCCTACGGGCCCCCTCGCGGTGCGCGCGGGCGTCCGATTCACCCCAGGGACTTCTGGTGTGGGTCCCCGGCTCCCCTGGCTCGCGCCATGCGGGGACTCGGCGATGACTGTCCGGTGCCGCGGACGCGGCGCACTGCCTGACGAACAGCCGGGATGACGCTAAACGTGCCGACTTTCAATCCCCAAACGGATCACGGCTTTTGTAGCGCATGCCACAGGGCAGACAGGCAACCTTTCCCTCAATTCGGACATCCGTCGGACATCAAGGGGCCCCGGTGGCACTCCTGTCACCGGGGCCTGTGGGCACGGCTGCGGCTACTCGGCTGAGACGACGCTGACTTCGCCGATGCCGAGGGCCTGGACGGGCTCCTTGATCTGCGCGGCGTCGCCGACGAGGACGGTCACCAGGCGGTCCACCGGGAACGCGCTCACGACCGCCGCGGTGGCCTCCACGGTGCCGGTCGCGGCGAGCTGCTGGTACAGCGTCGCCTGGAAGTCGTCCGGCAGGTGCTGCTCGACCTGATCGGCCAGCGTGCCGGCGACGGCCGCCGCGGTCTCGTACTTCAGCGGCGCCACCCCCACGAGGTTCTGGACGGCGACGTCGCGCTCGGCGTCGGTCAGGCCCTGCGCGGCGAGCGTGCGCAGCACGGTCCACAGGTCCTGGAGGGCCGGACCGGTGTTCGGGGTGTCCACGGAACCGCTGATGGCGAGCATCGCGGCACCCGAGCCGTCCGGAGCCGAGCGCAGGACCTGCCCGAACGCCCGCACGCCGTAGGTGTAGCCCTTCTCCTCACGCAGGACGCGGTCCAGCCGGGAGGTGAGGGTGCCGCCCAGGCAGTAGGTGCCGAGCACCTGCGCGGGCCACACGCGCGCGTGCCGGTCCGGGCCGACGCGGCCGATCAGCAGCTGCGTCTGGACGGCGCCCGGACGGTCCACGATGACGACCCGGCCGGTGTCGTCGGCGGTCACCGGCGGCACCGGACGCGGCTGGGCCGGGGAACCGGTCCAGGCGCCGAGCGTGTCACCGAGCAGCGCGTCGAGGTCGAGACCGGTGAGGTCGCCGACGACCACGGCGGTGGTGGTGGCCGGTCGGACGTGCTTCTCGTAGAAGGCGCGTACGGCCGCGGAGTCGATGGCCGTGACCGTCTCCTCGCTGCCCTGGCGCGGGCGCGACATACGCGAGGTCGACGGGAACAGCTCCCTGGAGAGCTCCTTGGCGGCACGGCGGGAGGGGTTGGCCAGCTCGTGCGGGATCTCGTCGAGGCGGTTGCGGACCAGCCGCTCGATCTCGCCGTCCGTGAACGCGGGCGCCCTGAGGGCGTCGGCGAGCAGGCCCAGGGCCTTGGCCAGGCGGGAGACGGGGACTTCGAGGGAGAGCCGTACGCCGGGGTGGTCGGCGTGCGCGTCGAGGGTGGCACCGCAGCGCTCCAGCTCGGCGGCGAACTCCTCGGCGGAGTGCTTGTCGGTGCCCTCGGAGAAGGCCCGCGCCATGATCGTGGCGACGCCGTCCAGACCGGCCGGCTCGGCTTCCAGGGGCGCGTCCAGGATCACCTCGACGGCGACGACCTGCTGGCCGGGGCGGTGGCAGCGCAGCACGGTCAGGCCGTTGCCGAGCGCTCCGCGCTCGGGCGCCGGGAACGCCCACGGCCTGGCCTCGCCCGCCTGGGGCTGGGGGTGGAACTCCATCGCGGCGAGCTCGGTCACTGGGCCGCCTCCTCGTCGTTCTCGTCGCCGGCTTCGGCGTCTTCGGCTTCGGTGGTGGTCGGCTCGTAGACGAGGACCGCGCGGTTGTCGGGGCGCAGACGGGCCTTGGCGACCTCCTGGACCTCCTCGGCACTCACGTCGAGGACGCGCTGGACGGCGGTGAGGGCGAGCTGCGGGTCACCGAACAGGACGGCGTAGCGGCACAGTTCGTCGGCGCGGCCCGCTACCGTACCGAGCCGGTCCAGCCACTCGCGCTCCAACTGGGCCTGGGCGCGCTCCATCTCCTCGGCCGTGGGGCCCTCCTCGGCGAACCGCGCGAGCTCCTCGTCGATGGCGGCCTCGATGACCGGCACCTCGACGTCGCCGGACGTCTTCACGTCCAGCCAGCCCAGGGAGGGCGCCCCGGCCAGCCGCAGCAGTCCGAAGCCGGCCGCGACCGCCGTACGGTCACGCCGTACGAGCCGGTTGTAGAGGCGGGAGGACTCGCCGCCGCCCAGGACGGTGAGCGCCAGGTCGGCCGCGTCGCACGCGCGCGTGCCGTCGTTCGGCAGCCGGTAGGCGGCCATCAGGGCGCGGGCCGGGACCTCTTCCTCGACGACCTCGCGCACCTGCTCCCCGATGACGTCGGGCAGGGAGCCGTCGCGCGGGGCGGGCTTGCCGTCGTGCGCCGGAATCGACCCGAAGTACTTCTCGATCCAGGCGAGCGTCTGCTCCGGGTCGATGTCGCCGACCACCGACAGGACGGCGTTGTTGGGCGCGTAGTACGTGCGGAAGAACGCGCGCGCGTCCTCCAGGGTGGCCGCGTCCAGGTCGGCCATCGAGCCGATCGGGGTGTGGTGGTAGGGGTGGCCCTGCGGGTAGGCGAGCGCGGTGAGCTTCTCGAACGCCGTGCCGTAGGGGACGTTGTCGTAGCGCTGGCGGCGCTCGTTCTTGACGACGTCCCGCTGGTTCTCCATCGACTCGTCGTCCAGGGCGGCCAGCAGGGAGCCCATGCGGTCGGCCTCCAGCCAGAGGGCGAGCTCCAGCTGGTGGGTGGGCATGGTCTCGAAGTAGTTGGTGCGCTCGAAGCTGGTGGTGCCGTTGAGCGAGCCGCCCGCGCCCTGGACGAGCTCGAAGTGGCCGTTGCCCTTGACCTGGCCGGAGCCCTGGAACATCAGGTGCTCGAAAAGGTGAGCCAGGCCGGTACGGCCCTTGACCTCGTGGCGCGAACCGACGTCGTACCAGAGGCACACCGCCGCGACCGGGGTCAGGTGGTCCTCGGAGAGCACCACGCGCAGACCGTTGGCCAGGCGGTGCTCGGTCGCTGTCAGGCCCCCGGAGCCTGCCTGGGCTGTGGCCGTGTGACCCATGGGCATGTACGTCCCTTCGATCGCCGTCGCGGTCGTTCGAACCGCGGTTTTCCTGCCGGTCCTGCCACTGTATGCAGCGCGCGGGGCCACGGCGAAGTTCCCGGCGGGACGTACGCCGAGAGCGAGATCGACGTGGTTGGCGGGTTCGCGTCCGGAGCGGGAGGGGGAGGGCCGGTGGGCCGCCGCGGTGAACGGAAGCGGGATGGCCGGTGCGCGCGTGCCGTAGCCTGCGGGCAGTCGTGCCGCTGGGCGGCACGCAGGGACGCGGGCGGCATGTGTCGGCGTCGGACCAGGCGGCTTACCCCGGGTCTGGTCCGTCGTTGTCAGTGCCGCGGTCCACAATGGTCCGCGTCAGACCCCGTTCACGCTTCAGCAAGCAAGAGTGAGCCGGAGGGGCGCGTCGGTGTCGAGAGGGCGATCGCGCGAAGGCCCGCAGGGCTGAGCACGGCCGCCCTGTCGACACCGACTTGAGCACCCCGTAGGCGAGCGACCAGCAAACAGGAGGAGCCGGCAGCGATGGCCCGCCGCAGCACGAAGACCCCGCCGCCCGACGACTCGTACGAGGAGCGGATCCTCGACATCGACGTCGTGGACGAGATGAAGGGCTCGTACCTCGAGTACGCGTACTCGGTCATCTACTCCCGCGCCCTGCCGGACGCCCGGGACGGCCTGAAGCCGGTGCACCGCCGCATCGTGTACCAGATGAACGAGATGGGCCTGCGCCCCGACCGCGGCTATGTGAAGTGCGCCCGCGTCGTCGGCGAGGTCATGGGCAAGCTGCACCCGCACGGCGACGCGTCGATCTACGACGCGCTGGTGCGCATGGCCCAGCCCTTCTCCATGCGTGTCCCGTTGGTCGACGGCCACGGCAACTTCGGCTCGCTGGGCAACGACGACCCGCCGGCCGCCATGCGGTACACCGAGTGCCGCGCGGCCCAGGCCGCGAGCCTGATGACGGAGTCCATCGACGAGGACACCGTCGACTTCGCCCCCAACTACGACGGCCAGGAGCAGGAGCCGGCGGCACTGCCCGCCGCCTTCCCCAACCTCCTGGTGAACGGCGCGTCGGGCATCGCGGTCGGCATGGCGACGAACATGCCGCCGCACAACCTCGGCGAGGTCATCGCGGCCGCCCGCCACCTGATCCGCTTCCCGAACGCGGATCTGGACGCCCTGATGAGGCACATCCCGGGCCCCGACCTGCCCACCGGCGGCCGCATCGTGGGCCTGACCGGCATCCGCGACGCGTACGCGACGGGCCGCGGCACCTTCAAGATCCGCGCGACGGTGTCGGTGGAGAACGTGACGGCGCGCCGCAAGGGCCTCGTCGTCACCGAGCTGCCCTTCACGGTCGGTCCGGAGAAGGTGATCGCCAAGATCAAGGACCTGGTCGGCTCGAAGAAGCTGCAGGGCATCGCCGACGTGAAGGACCTCACCGACCGCGCGCACGGCCTGCGTCTGGTCATCGAGGTCAAGAACGGCTTCGTGCCGGAGGCCGTCCTGGAGCAGCTCTACAAGCTGACGCCCATGGAGGAGTCCTTCGGCGTCAACAACGTGGCGCTGGTGGACGGCCAGCCCCTCACCCTGGGCCTCAAGGAGCTTCTGGAGGTCTACCTCGACCACCGCTTCGAGGTCGTACGCCGCCGCAGCGAGTTCCGCCGTACCAAGCGGCGTGACCGACTGCACCTGGTCGAGGGCCTGCTCACCGCGCTGATCGACATCGACGAGGTGATCCGCCTCATCCGCTCCAGCGAGAACTCCGCGCAGGCGAAGGAACGCCTCATCGAGCACTTCTCGCTCTCGGACATCCAGACCCAGTACATCCTCGACACGCCCCTGCGCCGCCTCACCCGGTACGACCGCATCGAACTGGACGCGGAGAAGGAGCGGCTCAACGAGGAGATCGCGGAGCTGACCCGGATCCTGGAGTCGGACGCCGAGCTGCGCAAGCTGGTCTCCGCCGAACTGGCCGCGGTGGCCAAGAAGTTCGGCACCGAGCGGCGTACGGTCCTGCTGGAGTCGGCCGCTGCCTCGGCCGCCGCCGTTCCGCTCCAGGTGGCGGACGACCCGTGCCGGGTGCTGCTGTCCTCGACGGGTCTGCTGGCCCGTACGGCGAACGGCGAGCCGTTCCCGCAGGACGCCGACGCCAGGCGCACCAAGCACGACGTGATCGTCTCGGCCGTGCCGGCCACCGCGCGCGGCGAGATCGGCGTGGTGACGTCCGCCGGACGCCTGCTGCGGGTGAACGTCGTCGACCTGCCCCAGCTCCCGGACACGGCCGCTGCGCCGAACCTCTCCGGCGGCGCCCCGATGGCGGAGTTCGTCTCCCTGGAGGGGGACGAGACGGTGATCTGTCTGACCACGCTCGACGAGTCGTCCCCCGGTCTGGCGATCGGTACCGAACAGGGCATCGTCAAGCGGGTGGTGCCCGACTATCCGACCAACAAGGGCGAGCTGGAGGTCATCACCCTCAAGGAGGGCGACCGGATCGTCGGCGCGGTCGAACTGCGCACCGGTGAGGAGGACCTGGTCTTCATCACGGACGACGCCCAGCTGCTGCGCTACCAGGCGTCGCAGGTCCGCCCGCAGGGCCGTCCGGCGGGAGGCGTGGCAGGCATCAAGCTGACGGAGGGGGCCAAGGTCATCTCCTTCACGGCCGTCGACCCGGCCGCCGAGGCGGTCGTCTTCACGGTCGCCGGCTCACGCGGCACGCTGGACGACTCCGTCCAGACGACGGCCAAGCTGACCCCGTTCGACCAGTACCCGCGCAAGGGCCGCGCCACCGGCGGTGTCCGCTGCCAGCGGTTCCTCAAGGGCGAGGACTGCCTGTCCCTGGCCTGGGCCGGCGCCACTCCGGCCAAGGCGGCACAGAAGAACGGCACGCCGGCCGAGCTCCCGGAGATGGACCCGCGCCGTGACGGTTCGGGCGTGTCGCTGCCGAAGACGGTGGCCGTGGTGGCGGGACCGGTCTAGGCCGACGCGTCCCCGGGATCCCGCACCCCGGGATCCCGGCCGACCGGATCGTAGGCGCCGGAATCCTCGTCGCCCGGATCCCGGCCGTCGGGGTCCCGATCATCCGGGTCCCGGTCGTCGGAGTCCCGGTCGTCGGGGTCCCGTACGTAGCGCAGGACGCCCCACATGCCGTGCTCGTCGGCGTGTGGGGCGTCGCTCGTGCACGCCTCCAGCTCCTTGCCGAGGGCGGCCGCGTCGATACCGGAGCCGATGAGCACGAGCTGGGTGAGGCGGGCGTCGGCGGAGCCCCAGGGCTGCGGGTAGAACCGGAGGAACCGCCCGACGGCGTGCACGGCATAGCGGTTGCGGGAGTCGTACGGCCCGAAGTCGACGTACCCCTTGATCCGGTACAGCCCTTCGGGCCTGCTGTCCAGGAACCGCATCAACCGGCGCGGGTCCAGGGGGTCTTCGGAGCTGAAGGACAGGCTGTCGTAGCCGGAGTGCAGGTGCGCCCGGTGCTCGTCGTCCTCGGTGTGGTCGTGCAGATCGTCGAAGGACAGCTGCCCGACGCGCTCCTCGCTCGGCCGGCAGTCGAAGAGGAACTCGGGGTCGACCCGGCCGTGATCGGTGGGTACGACGGCGGCGCGGTCGACGAGGGACCGGACCAGCTGGAGGACGCGCTCACCGTCGTCGGCCCGGTCGAGTTTGTTGACGACGACCAGGTCGGCGAGGGCGAGGTGCCGGTCGATCTCCGGGTGTCTGGCCCGGGTGTCGTCGAACTCGGCGGCGTCGACGACTTCGACGAGGCCGCCGTACACGATCCCCGGATGCTCGCTGGCGAGCACCATGCGCACGAGTTCCTGGGGCTCGGCGAGCCCGCTGGCCTCGATCACGATGACGTCGATCCCGGCGGCGGGCCGGGCGAGCCGCTCCAGGTAGACGTCGAGTTCACCGGCGTCCACGGCACAGCACAGGCACCCGTTGCCCAGCGAGACGGTGGAGTCGCCGAGCGCGCCCGCCACGGCCATCGCGTCGATCTCGATGGCACCGAAGTCGTTGACGAGGGCGCCGATCCGGCTGCCACCGCTGTGATGGAGGAGATGGTTGAGGAGGGTGGTCTTGCCGGAACCCAGGAATCCGGCAAGCACGACGACCGGGATCTCCCGCGGGCTTCCACTCAACGCGCTACCTCTCTCACGCCGCCGCGTGCGCCGGACTGCCGCCCTGCACACGTACGAGAATTGAATGCCCACCCAGGATACGAGCCGGAAGAATTACCGCGAAGTGAACGATTGTTCGCAGCATTTCAGGGGCAGACGTGGGACAAGGCGCCGGTTCGTGCGACCCTCGCTTCCCTCCGTGCGCCTCCTCTCCGCCTCCCCCGCCGATCAGAGCCGCTCGGCACTCTGGGAGACGGCAAGCGCCGCCCACCGCTCGCCGGTCCCCTACCGTCGACCCGCACCCCGACGACCGGCGGACGGCCGCCTGATTCGGGGGTTGACATGGCCACACGGAAGTACTCTGCGGAGAGGCTGGGCTCCGCCGCGCTCACTCTCCTGGCTGCCACCGCCACCATGACGTGGGCAGCGCGTCAACGCCGGTCGGAGCAGGCGCGTCTGCACGAGCGGCGCGTGGAACTCGAGGAGTTGGCGATCCGCCGCAAGGCTCTGACCCATCAGCAGCGCATGCAGTGGGAGTTGCTGGTCCGGGCGATCGACGATCCCTCCCTCGCCGCGGTCATCGACACCTACGACAAGAGCATCCCGGCGGAGAGGCGCCGCCAGTTCTTCTATGCCAACGCCTGGTACGCCCACCTCTACCACCTTCACCAGGCGGGAAGTCTGGACCGGGAGCAGCTGTACCGGCACCTGCGGGAGTTCTTCCAGAGTCCGGTGTTCCGCGAGTACTGGGAGGCCTCGCGGCACATGCGCGCCACCCTGAACGAGTCGTCTTCGGAAGCTCGGCTGGGGCACATGGTCGACGGTCTCGTCAGGGACCTCGACGAGGCCGACACGGACGAGTGGTGGGTCGTCGGCAACCCGCCGGCCGACTGACCGCACCGAGACAGCCCGCGAGGAACGTCAGGGACCTCAGCCGGCGAGCGCCTTCGTGGTCCTCAGCCGGCGAGCGCCGTCACGGTCCGCAGCTCGCGCACCGCCACCACGTCCATCCGCGCGGGCGAGCCGAGCACCAAGGCCCCGCAGCTCTCCGGGCGGGGCGGCTGTGACGCGCCCTGGGCCACGACCACACGCCAGCGGCGTCCGTCGGTGTGTCCGACGGTCACCTCCCAGCCCGGCGCGGCGCAGTGCGTGCGGACCACGGCCAGCGTGTCCGCCGTGTACTCGCCCACCGCCTTGCGCACGGCCAGCTCTGCCGCCTGGCCGGGCCGTTCCCAGGCCGAGTTCCCCCGGCACCCCTCCACGACGATCCGTCCCTCCCGCGCGCCGTGCAGGACCTCCTTGACGGCATGGGCCTCGGCCCGGCCGTAGGCGTAGCCGTACGGCAGCACGAGCAGCGTCGGCGAGAAGCGATGTCCACCCAGATGGGTGACCTCCCAGACGCCCTCGACGCCGGAGGCGGCCAGCTCGGCCGCGAGCGGGCGGCCGAGGAGGGCGCAGCAGCGGTCGCGCTTGCCGTTGGTGCACACCAGCGCGAGTGGATCGCCGGTGTGGGGCCGCCCGTCGAGCGCCGCGTCGAAGCTGCCGTGGTCGCCTCGGCCGAGCGCGGCGAGGTCGACGTCGAGGAGCCGACGCGGATCTCGGGTCGTGGCCGAGCGCAGCCACACGTTCCCGGGCACGGTGTGCGCCGCGTACACCTGGCGCGTGGCCGCCGTACCGCCGTCGGCGTGCCGCCCGGGGCGCCGGATGAGCACCACGCGTACGCCCGTGCCCTTCGCGGCCGCCTCCAGGGCACGGCCGAGCACGGGGTCCAGGTGGCTCGACGTGAGCGCCTTGGCACCCCAGGGACCGGACTGTTCCAGCAGCAGCCAGGTCGTCGCCGTGGCCGCTGTTCCGGAAACGGGCTCGTCGGAGTCCCGCGAGACGGTTGAGCACGTACTCACGGAGGTGAGCCTAACCTGACTTGAGCCAGGACGACTTCCGGCCGGGCGTGTGTCCTACTCCGGGAGTGGCTGGGGCGGCCTGGGGCCCACGTAGTGGCCGCTGGGACGCATGCGCAGCGGGCGCTCCCCGTACTCCTCCAGGGCATGGGCGATCCAGCCCGCCGTACGGGCCACCGCGAAGATCGTCTCGCCCGCCGTGGCGGGCATGCCGCAGGAGGCGGTGAGTACGGCCAGGGCCAGGTCGACGTTGGCGTGCAGCGGAGCGTGCCGGGCCGTGGTGTCCACGATGTCGCGGGCCGCGGCGAGGGCGGGCGCCGCCTTGGGGATGTCCTCCAGGAGGGCGAAGAGGACCCGCGCGCGCGGGTCCTCACCGGGGTAGAGCCGGTGCCCGAGTCCGGGGATGCGCCGGCCGGACCGCAGCTCGTCCGCGATCACGGGGGCCGCTTCGCCCTGGTCGAGGACGTCGAGCAGCAGCTTGTGGGCCAGTCCGCTGGCCGCGCCGTGCAGAGGGCCCTCGATCACGCCGAGCCCGGCGGAGACGGCCGCGTAGGCGTGCGCGCGGGCCGACGCGGCGACGCGCACGGCGAGGGTGGAGGCCGCGAGGTCGTGGTCGATGAGCAGGGCGAGCGCCGTGTCCAGGACGCGCAGGCACGCCTCGTCGGCGGGTCGCCCGCTGAGGCGGGTCCACAGCCGGTGCGCCAGCGGGCCGCCCTCACGATGGTCGTGCCGGGCCGGGGGCAGGGCGGCGACCAGGGTGGGGATCAGGGTGCGTGCCGTACCGAGCACGGCTTCCTCGGACAGGTCGAAGCGCAGCGGGTCGGCGGCCGCCGCGGCGACCGCCGCGACCCGCAGCCGGTCGGTGGGCGCGGTGTGTTCGGGCAGCGCGTCGACGGCGCGGCGGGCGGCGGTGACGACGGAGTCGGGTGCCGTGAAGGTGATGCCGGGACGCAGCCGCCCGGTCCACAGCCACTCGGCGACCTCTTCGTAGGAGTGGCGTGCGGCCAGCTCGGTCGCGTCGACGCCCCGGAAGTAGTAGCGGTCGGTGTCGATGAGCGTGATGCGGGTCCGTACGGACAGCTCGCCGCCGGAGCCCGCGTTCCCGCCGCCCTCCCGGCGGTTGCGCCGGGCGAGCGCCTCCACCTCCTCGGCGTCGAAGGTGCTGCCCCGGCCGCCGGGCGCACGCCGGCTGCCGAGCTGGCCGCGGCTGACGTAGGCGTACACGGTCTCGGGCTTCACGCCCAGCAGCTCGGCGGCTTCCTTGGTGGTCAGCCGGGGCCCGGCGGGACCGGGGAGGGGTTCGTGATCACGCATAGGACGTCACCGTATCCGCAGCTCGGCATATTGATTCGCCTGTATTGATTCAATCAACATTGACACCGATTCAGTCAATCATGGACAGTCAAATCAAGTCCAGGGAGGAATCATGTCCGTCAACAGGTCAACAGGCGCTCTCATCGATGTACCGAGGGGGCTCGCGGGAGTCGTCGTCACCGATACCGAGATCGGTGACGTCCGGGGAGCCGAGGGCTTCTACCACTACCGCCAGTACTCGGCCGTCGAACTCGCGCGGACCCGGGGATTCGAGGACGTCTGGCATCTCCTGGTCCACGGCGACCTGCCCGACGCCACACGTTCCGCCGCCTTCGCCGCCGAGACCGCCGCGCTGCGCCGGCTGCCCGCCGGGGTGCGCGCCGCGCTGCCCGCCGTGGCCGCGGCGGGTGGGGGCTCCGGACCGCTCGCGGGGATGCGTACGGCGCTGTCGCTGCTCGGTGCGGCGAAGGGCTTCCGCCCGGTGTACGACCTCGACGCGGACCGGCGCCGGCAGGACACCCTCGTCGCCGCCGCGGCCGTACCGACCCTGCTCGCGGCACTGCACCGACTGGGCCGGGGGCTCGATCCGGTGGAGCCGCGCGAGGATCTCACGTACGCCGCCAACTACCTGTACATGCTGACGGGTTCCGAGCCGGAACCGCAGCGGGCCCGGGCGATCGAGCAGTACTTGATCTCAACCATTGATCACGGATTCAATGCGTCAACCTTCACCGCGCGGGTCATCGCGTCGACCGGCGCCGACGTGGCGGCGTGCCTCGTGGGGGCCGTGGGGGCGCTGTCCGGCCCGCTGCACGGAGGCGCGCCCAGCCGGGCGCTGGACACCCTGGACGCGATCGGCACACCCGACCGCATCGACTCCTGGATCCGCGCACGGGTGCTGGCCGGCGAGCGCGTCATGGGCTTCGGGCACGCGATCTACCGCACGGAGGACCCCCGCTCCCGGATGCTCCGCGAGATCGCCCAGCGGTTCGGCGGTCCGCGTGCCGACTTCGCCGTGGAGGTCGAGCGCCGGGTCGAGCGGATCCTCGCCGAACTGAAGCCGGGCAGGGAGCTGCACACCAACGTCGAGTTCTACGCCGGTGTGGTCATGGAGCTGTGCGGTCTGCCGCGCGAGATGTTCACCCCCACGTTCGCGGCGGGGCGCGTGGTGGGCTGGAGCGCCAACATTCTGGAACAGGCGGCGGACTCGAAGATCATCAGGCCGGTGGCGCGGTATGTGGGGCCGGGGGCGCCGGTGGCGGTCCCGGAGGCCGCCTGACACGCGTGTGGCCTGGTGCCGTTCCGGCGCCAGGCCTCATCGGGTGATGGTCGAGCAGGGACGCGGTGACGGACTGCTCGCGGGGCGGGGCCCGGTGCGCTCAGCGGTTCTGTGCGGCCGGGAAGGCTTCACGGCACGCGTCCGGAGGTGGACGCGTGCCCGCTGGATCAGGCGTCGGGGATGTCCGCCTTGGCGCGAATCAGGGTCTCCCGGCTGACGATGACGATGCGCTCGTAGTCGGCGCGGGCGGCATCGGCGGGGAGTTCGCGCTCCAGCGCCTCGGTGGCCTCGGTGCCGATGACGGCGAAATTGCCGTCACTCAGCTCGAACACGTCCGGGCAGGTAGCTCCTGAGTTACTGCCTCGGGCGCTCGGAGGCACACCGATGCGGCGCACGATCTTCAAAGGTACCGGTCCTTAGGAACAGAAGGTCTGGGCACAGTGGTGGGAGATCACGCTACTGGTGTTCCAGAGTCCGTTGTGGCGGGATGGCCGAAACTCACTCAGTCGTGTTCGCGCCCCACCCGCGTTGACCGGAACCACGGCCCGTCTCGTCCCTTCGACGGGACCGCTGCCGCAGGGCGGGACCGATTCCGCACAGCGGACCCGCCGGACGTCTCAGGTGTTGATCAAGTAATCCATGCCACACACCCTGCGGCAGCACCGGCGCGTCCACGTACCGTCATGGGTATGAGCCCCACCGCCCCCGCCCGCCGCCTGCGCCTCGGACTGCCGCGGCGCATGTTCTCGCAGGTGCTGCTGATGCAGCTGGCGATCGCCGCGGGAGTCGCGGTGCTCGCGACCGGGCTGTTCCTCGCACCGCTCAGCGACCAGCTGGACGACCAGGCGATGCGCCGCGCGCTGGCCATCGCGCAGACCACCGCCGCCCAGCCGCGGATCGCGGAGGAGGTGACGGACACGCCCCCGACGGCCGACGGACCGGTCCAGCGGGAGGCGGAACGGATCCGCCGGGCCACCCAGGCCGAGTACGTCGTGGTGATGGACTGGCGGGGGGTGCGCTGGTCGCACCCCACCCCCGACCAGGTCGGCAGGACCGTCTCGACCGACCCCGGCCAGGCACTCGCCGGCAGGGAGGTCATGGAGATCGACAGCGGCACCCTGGGCCGCTCCGCCCGCGGCAAGGTACCGCTGCGTGACAGCGAGGGGCAGATCGTCGGCGCGGTCTCGGTCGGCATCGCGTACGACAGCGTGCGGGCGCGGCTGATCCACGCGATCCCCGGGCTGTTCGCGTACGCCGGGGGTGCGCTGGCCGTCGGCGCGCTGGCCGCCTGGCTCATCTCCCGCCGGGTCCAGCGGCAGACCCGGGACCTCGCCTTCTCGGACATCTCGGGGCTGCTCGCGGAGCGCGAGGCGATGCTGCACGGCATCCGGGAGGGCGTCGTCGCCCTGGACCGCACGGGCCGCGTCCGCCTGCTCAACGACGAGGCGCAGCGGCTGCTCGGCATCGGGAACGAGGCCGTCGGCCGCTCCCCCGACGAGGCGCTCGGTCAGGGCCGTACGGCCGACGTCCTGGCGGGCCGGGTGACGGGCACCGACCTGCTCACCGTGCGCGGCCAGCGGGTACTGGTCGCCAACCGCATGCCCACCGACGACGGGGGTGCCGTCGTCACCCTGCGCGACCGCACCGAGCTGGAGCAGCTGAGCCGGGAACTCGACTCCACGCGCGGCCTGATCGACGCCCTGCGCGCCCAGGACCACGAGCACGCCAACCGTATGCACACGCTCCTCGGGCTGATCGAACTGGAGCTGTACGACGACGCGGTGGAGTTCGTCGGCGAGGTCGTCGGCGACGACCGTGCGACGGCGGAACAGGTCACCGAGAAGATTCAGGACCCGCTGCTCGCCGCTCTCCTGGTCGGCAAGGCGACCGTCGCGGCCGAGCGTGGAGTGGCGCTGGGCGTCTCCGACCGGACCCGGCTGCCGGACCGGCTGGTCGATCCCGGCGGACTCGTCACGATCCTCGGCAACCTGGTGGACAACGCGCTGGACGCCGTCGCGGGCACCCCGCACGCGCGCGTGGAGGTCGAACTGCGCGCGGAGGGCCGCACCGCCGTCCTGCGGGTGCGCGACACCGGGCCGGGGATCCCGGTGGAACTCCGCGAGTTGATCTTCACCGAGGGATGGTCCACGAAGAAGCCGCCCGCTCATCGCGAGCGCGGCATCGGACTGCCCCTGGTCCGCAGACTCGCCGAACGGCAGGGTGGCAGCGCGACCGTCGGCGAGGCGAGCGGCGGTGGCGCGGAGTTCACCGTCGTCCTGCCCGACGCCCTGACCGGGCCGGCGCCGGAACCCGTCCTGACCACACCGCGAGCCGCGCAGCCCGGCGCCGAGGAGGAGTCGTGTTGATCGAGGTCCTGGTCGTCGACGACGACATCCGGGTGGCGCGCGTCAACGCCGCCTACGTGGAGAAGGTGCCGGGTTTCCACGTGGCCGGCGAGGCGCACAGCGCGGCGGAGGCCCTGCGCCGGCTGGAGTCGCTGCCGCACGTGGATCTCGTCCTCATGGACCACTACCTGCCCGACGAGACGGGACTCACGGTCGTCCAGGAGATGCGCCGGCGCGGCCACCAGTCCGACGTGATCATGGTGACGGCGGCGCGGGACATCTCGACCGTGCAGGCGGCGATGCGGCAGGGCGCGCTCCAGTACCTGGTCAAGCCGTTCGCCTTCGCGGGCCTGCGGGCCAAGCTGGAGGCGTACGCCGAGCTGCGGCGCACCCTCGACGGCGGCGGAGAGGCGGAACAGGCGGAGGTGGACCGCATCTTCGGCGCCCTGTCCGCGCCGTCGGAGCCCGACCTGCCCAAAGGCCACTCCCCCACCACCGCGGAACTGGTCCGCCAGTCCCTGATGAACGCCGACGGCCCTCTGTCGGCCCAGGAGATCGCCGACCGGACCGGCGTGAGCCGCCAGACCGCCCAGCGCTATCTGAAGCTCCTGGAGCGCACGGGACGGGCCAGACTGACACTCAAGTACGGCGACGCGGGCCGCCCGGAACACCGTTACGTGTGGGCGACCCGCGCCTGAGGGCACGGCCCGTGGGGGCGGGGAAGGAACCGTGCCCGCCCCTGCATACGGCTGCGAGGCCCGGGGGTGTCAACCGGCGTCCTGACGCCGTACGACGACGCTGAGGGCGCACGGTCCACGACCCTCGGAGCGGATGCCGTACGGCGATGAAGGCGCCGCCTCTACACGGCCCCCGCCCCCGTCAGCGACCGCACCTCGGTCTCCGCGTGCTTGGCCTCGTCGGGCAGTTCCGCCGAGAGGAACGTGCCGAGCCAGCCCGCGAGGAAGCCCAGCGGAATCGAGACGAGCCCCGGGTTCTGCAGCGGGAAGTACTGGAAGTCGACGCCGGGGAAGAGTGACTCGGGACTGCCGGACACCACCGGTGAGAGCACCACGAGCACCATGGCCGGGATCAACCCGCCGTAGACGGACCAGACCGCGCCCCGCGTGGTGAAGCCGCGCCAGAACAGCGAGTAGAGCAGCACCGGCAGGTTGGCGGACGCGGCGACCGCGAACGCGAGCCCCACCAGGAAGGCGACGTTGAGATCCCGCGCCAGCAGGCCGAGGGCGATGGCCACCGCTCCGATGCCGACCGCCGCGGCCCGCGCCACGGCCACCTCGCTGCGCGGCTTGACCCGTCGGCGGCGCAGTGAGGCGTACAGGTCATGGGCCACGGACGCCGAGGAAGCGAGGGTGATCCCGGCGACCACCGCGAGGATCGTGGCGAAGGCGATGGCGGCGACGATCGCGAACAGAACCGTTCCTCCCGTGGAGTCCGCCCCGCCGCCCAGGTCGAGCGCGAGCAGCGGGACCGCCGTGTTCCCGGCCGCGTTCGATCCGCGTACCGCGTCCGGCCCGACGATCGCGGCGGCGCCGAAGCCGAGGACGATCGTCATCAGGTAGAAGCCGCCGATGAGCCCGATCGACCAGACGACCGAACGACGTGCGGCCCGCGCGGTGGGCACGGTGTAGAAGCGGGACAGGATGTGCGGCAGTCCGGCCGTGCCCAGCACCAGCGCGAGCCCCAGGCTGACGAAGTCGAACCGGGCCGTCCAGTCCCCGCCGTACCTCAGGCCGGGCGCGAGGAACGCCTCGCCGTGCCCGCTGCGCTCCGCCGCCGTGAGCAGCAGCAGGTTGAAGTCGCCGTGGAACCGCACCAGGACGAGCACGGTCAGCGTGATGGTGCCGCCCAGCAGCAGGACCGCCTTGACGATCTGGATCCAGGTGGTGGCCCGCATCCCTCCCATCGACACGTAGATCACCATGAGCGCGCCGACCCCGATGACCGTCCAGGCCTGGGCCGCCCCGCTGGTGCGCCCGAGCAGCAGGGCGACGAGGCTGCCCGCGCCCACCATCTGCGCCACCAGATACAGAACGGACACGGTGACCGAGGAAGTTCCCGCCGCGATCCGCACCGGCCGCTCGCGCATCCGGGCCGCGACGACGTCGGCGAGCGTGAACCGCCCGCAGTTGCGCACCAGTTCCGCGACCAGGAACAGCACCAGGAGCCAGGCCACGAGAAAGCCGACCGAGTACAGCAGCCCGTCGTAGCCGAAGAGGGCGATGAGCCCGGAGATCCCCAGGAAGGAGGCCGCCGACATGTAGTCGCCCGCGATGGCAAAACCATTCTCCATCGGGGAGAAGAGCCGTCCGCCCGCGTAGAACTCCTCCGCCGAACCGCGCCGGTGCCGACTCACCCACGTCGTGATCGCGAGGGTGACGGCGACGAACACGCTGAACAGCAGCAACGCCAGCGTCTGATGGTCGCCCTTCATGACGCACCGCCCCGGACGCCACGCGTCAGTTCCTGGGTGTCCCACCGCAGTTCGAGCGCGGCCCGGTCCCGGCGCAGCCTGGCGTGCCGGGCATAGGCCCAGGTGAGGAGGAAGGTCGTGAGGAACTGTCCGAGGCCCGCCAGCATCGCCACGTTCACGGCACCCGACACGGGCCGCGCCATGAACCCGGGCGCGGTGGTGGCGGTCACGACGTAGGCCAGGTACCAGAGCAGGAACCCGGCGACCGCCGGCACCACGAACCTGCGATACCGGCTGCGCACCTCCTGGAAGGCCTCACTCCGCTGCACCTCCAGGTACACGTCGGCCGCGGCGACGACCGGTGCCTCGTCCTCCCGGCGCGCCGACGACTGTGCGGGCACGCACGCCCCGCCATCGGCCGACTCGCCCCAGCCGGAGGCGAGTGCGTCGTACCAGGGGTCGTCGTACCGCACGCTCCCGGCCACCTCAGTGGACACCGGATCACGACCGTCGTGGCTGTCGACCGAACTCTTGGTCCCACCGCCGCTTCCGCGGGGGCGCCCGTTGCTTGACTGCATGCCCAAGGATGGACAGAACGGGAAGATCCCCGACTCTTCTCCCCGCGCTCTTCACCCCATCAGGTGACTCAGCCCGTCGGCGGCCGCACCAGGCCCTTCGCGTATGCGTAACGCACGGCCCGCGCACGGCCCTTGAGCCCCGCCCTGGCACGGAGGTTGTCGATGGGAGTCCTCGCGGCGGCCGTGGAGACCTGCGCCTCGCGGGCGATCTCCTGCTCGTTGAGGCCGTCGGCGATCAGCACCAGCACCTCCGTCTCCCCCATGGTGCGTCTCGCCCGCCTGGCGCTCCGCCGCCGTGACACCGGCGTGCTCCACCGCCGCCCGCCCGGCACCGCGGCGGACGCCCCAGCCTGCGGCGCGGCATCCGACAGCCGTTCCGGCAGCCGCCGTGAACGCTCGGCGACGGCCCCGCGTCGCGGACAGCACGCTCCGCACGGCACGCTGCAGTCCCGGCCGGCCCGGACCGTACGAGACGCATGCCGCGCTCCGGCCCTGCCCCGGCCGAGAGCCTCGCGCGCGCTCCTCCGGCCGCACATCCCCGGCTGTCGCCGGGTCCGCGCCACACGCGCAACCACAGACCCGCCCGGCGGGCCCAGCTTGAGACGCATACGCGAGGTCGTCACGGGTCAGGTGCTGGTTGACCGGCACCTGCACCAGGCCCATACCCGCACGGGTCTGCCGGGCCCCGCCCGGTTCGGCCGCTCACCACACCCGGGCCACGGCCACGCGGCCCGCCCCGAGCCGCACGGTCATCCTGGCCCGGCCACAGACCGCGCCGCAGCTCCACGGGCCTGCCCGTGCCCGGCCTGCACCACAGACCGGCCTCGACCACAGACCGCGCCGCAGCTCCACGGGCCTGCCCGTGCTCCACGCGGCCCGCCGAGTCACCCGGCCCCCAGCCTGCCCGGCCAGCCGGCCGAACCGACCGGCCACCCAACGCTCCCCCCGCCAGCGCCAGCGCCCGCGCCGACCCGGCGACCTCGCTCGCCCCGGCTCGGCTCGGCCGAGGCCGGCTCGTCCGGCCCAGCCCTGCCAAGCACCCCTCCGCAGGCGCTCTCGGTCGCCCCCAGCGGCCCGGTGAACGCCGAGCGCAGCGGCTACGCGTCGATGCGCGACCGGTCCAGCGTCGCCGCCGAGCCGGAGATGAACTCCTTGCGGGGTGCCACGTCGTTGCCCATGAGCAGATCGAAGACCTGCTCGGCGGCCTCCAGATCGGCGAGCTTGATCCGGCGCAGGGTCCGGTGCCGCGGATCCATGGTCGTCTCCGCCAGCTGGTCGGCGTCCATCTCGCCGAGACCCTTGTACCGCTGGATGGAGTCCTTGTACCGGACCCCCTTGCTCTGGAGGTCCAGGAGCTTGTCGCGCAGTTCCCGGTCCGAGTACGTGTACACGTACTTGTCCTGGCCCTTCTTCGGCTGGACCAGCTCGATGCGGTGCAGCGGGGGCACCGCGGCGAACACCCGGCCGGCCTCGACCATGGGCCGCATGTAGCGCTGGAACAGCGTCAGGAGCAGGCACCGGATGTGCGAGCCGTCGACGTCGGCGTCGGTCATCATGATGATCTTGCCGTAGCGGGCCGCGTCGATGTCGAAGGTGCGGCCGGAGCCCGCCCCTATGACCTGGATGATCGCCCCGCACTCGACGTTCTTCAGCATGTCCGTGACGGACGACTTCTGAACGTTGAGGATCTTGCCCCGGATCGGCAGCAGCGCCTGGAACTCCGAGTTCCGCGCGAGCTTCGCCGTACCGAGCGCGGAGTCGCCCTCGACGATGAACAGCTCGCTGCGGTCCACGTCGTCGCTGCGGCAGTCGGCGAGCTTGGCGGGCAGCGACGAGGACTCCAGCGCGGTCTTCCGGCGCTGTGCGTCCTTGTGCTGACGGGCGGCGATACGCGTCCGGGCGGCGGAGACCGCCTTCTCCATGACCACGCGGGCCTGCGCGGCGGCATCCCGCTTGGTGGACGTGAGGAACGCCTTGAGCTCCTTGGCGATCACGGTGCTCACGATCCTGCGGGCCGCGGACGTACCGAGGATCTCCTTGGTCTGCCCCTCGAACTGCGGCTCGGCGAGGCGGACGGTGACGACCGCGGTGAGTCCCTCCAGGGCGTCGTCCTTGACGATGTCGTCCTCGGCGACACGCAGCAGCTTCTTTGCCCGCAGCACCTCGTTCATCGTCTTGGCGACGGCCTGCTCGAAGCCGGCGACATGGGTGCCGCCCTTGGGCGTGGCGATGATGTTGACGAACGACTTGAGGATCGTGTCGTAGCCGGTGCCCCAGCGCATGGCGACGTCCACGCCGAGTTCACGGGTGACCTCGGTGGGCGTCATCTGACCGTGGTCGTCGAGGACGGGGACGGTCTCCTTGAAGCTGCCCTGGCCGGAGAAGCGGAGGATGTCGCAGACCGGCTTGTCGCTGGCCAGGTACTCGCAGAACTCGCTGATGCCGCCGTCGAAACGGAACGACTCCTCGCCCTTGCTGCCGCCCTCCCCGAGACCGTATTCGTCGCGGACGACGATGGTCAGGCCCGGGACCAGGAACGCGGTCTGGCGGGCGCGCTGGTGCAGGTCCACCAGGGAGAGCTTGGCGTCCTTGAGGAAGATCTGGCGGTCGGCCCAGTACCGCACCCGTGTGCCGTTGCGGGTCCTGGGGATCTTCTTGGTCTTGCGCAGACCACTCTTGGCCTCGAACTTGGCGTCGGGACCCATCGCGGCGAAGGCTCCGGGCACGCCGCGCCGGAAGCTGATCGCGTGGGTGTGACCGCTGCGGTCCACCTCCACGTCCAGCCGGGCGGACAGGGCGTTCACCACGGAGGCGCCCACGCCGTGCAGACCGCCGGAGGCCGCGTACGAGCCGCCGCCGAACTTGCCGCCGGCGTGCAGCTTGGTCATGACGACCTCGACACCGGAGAGGCCGGTCTTGGGCTCGACGTCGACCGGGATGCCCCGGCCGTTGTCCCGGACCTCCACAGAGGCGTCGTCGTGGAGGATCACCTCGATGTGGTCGCAGTAACCGCCCAGGGCCTCGTCGACGGAGTTGTCGATGATCTCCCACAGGCAGTGCATCAGGCCACGGCTGTCCGTGGACCCGATGTACATGCCGGGGCGCTTGCGCACGGCTTCGAGCCCTTCAAGGACGAGCAGGTGCCGCGCGGTGTAGTTGGAACCGTCCCGGTCTGCTGCTGCCAGCAGCGCTGTGGACGGCACGGACGTCTCGGCGGTCACGCGGTTCGCTCCTCGCTGAATTTCAAGTGGGGCCCTTCTGGGTAAGGGCGCGGCTTCGGTCGCCGCTCAGAGGGTACCGAGGCCTGGTAGAGCCGATGTAACGCCACCCTCGTCCGAACTCACACTAGTCCAGAGTCGTATGCGTGTTCGATCCCTCGATGGAGTGAAGTACATATCACGTTCCCTTCGGGGCATGAACCATTTAGGCTCCGGGCACGTCCTCATGAACAACCGGCAAGCCAGCCGGAGGACCGACCCCCCGACCGACAGCGCGAACCCGTAAGACACACAGACACGCAATACGGCACATTCGCCGCCAACCGGCAGCAGACAGCCCCCCGGAGAGATTTTTTTCCAGGAAAAGCCACGAGCGGGAACGTTTTCGGGCTGGTTGGATGTTGACCCTGGTACGACAGCTCGTCGAGCTAGAGAAGAGGCGACGTGACTACTGTTCTGACCCCCGCGAGCCCGCTGACGGCCGCCGATCGCTGCGACCGCTGCGGCGCCCAGGCGTACCTGCGCGTCGTCCTGCTCAGCGGCGGAGAACTGCTCTTCTGCGCCCACCACGGCCGCAAGTTCGAGCCGGAACTCAAGAAGATCGCCGCTGAGATACAGGACGAGACGGAGCGACTGACGGCCGCTCCCGCGAACAACGCCTCCGAAGAAGAGCGCTGACACTCGCGTTCCACGACGAGCCAGCTCCGGCACAGGCCGGTCATACGGGCGGGTGCCCCTGCTCCCAGGGGCACCCGCCCGTACTCGTACCCGAAAAAGGCCGTCAGCCTCCGTCGGCAGCCGTCACAGGGGTTCTGACGCCACGCCCCCAGCCCAGCGTCCGCAGGACGTCCGACACACGCGTGTACACACCAGGACTGCCCGCCCGCCCGCAGCCGCTCCCCCAGGACACCAGCCCGATGAGCTTCCCCTGGGCGACCAGCGGCCCCCCGCTGTCCCCCTGGCAGGCGTCGCGGCCGCCTTCCTCCTCCCCGGCACACAGCATGGTGCCGGCGCGGTAAGCCCCTTCGGCACTGCCCGGATACGCCTGCTCACACAGCGCGTCGGTCAGCACCCGCACCCGTGCGGCCCGCAGACTCCGCGCATAGTCGCCCCCGCCCGTGACATCACCCCAGCCGTACACCACGGCCTGTGTTCCCGGCGCGTACGCCGCATCACCGGCGGTCGCCATGGCGACGGCCGACCCCTGCGGCAAGGGCGCGGCGAGGGTGAGCACGGCGAAGTCCCCCGAGTTGCTCACACCGTCGTACGCCGGGTTCACCCACGTCTCGCTCACCGAGAGCTCCTGCCCCTGCGCGGAGAGCAGATCCGTGCGCCCCGCGATGACCTTGAGGTCGGGCACGCTGTCCGGTGCACCGCCCAGCACGTCCTCGTGCAGGCAGTGGGCCGCGGTGAGCACGGTGGAGCGGCCGACGGCCACACCACCGCAGAACTGTCCCGCGCGCGTACCCCCGAACCGGTCACGGCTGGACAGCGCCACCGTCCACGGACTCTCGGAGACGTCGACCGGGAAACCCCCCACGACGATGCTGTCGGCCGCCACAGGGGCGGCTGACGCCAGTGGTATGGCCGCTGCGGCGGCCGCCAGGACCAGCGGCCGGGTCAGTGCCCTGGCAATGCGACATCGCATGCGTGCTCCTCACTCCGGGATGTCGATCGGACACCCAGGGTCATGCAGAGCGGCGTGACCCGCAGCGCGACGATCGGCCGTCGGGGACGACACGAAGGCCCGGCCCCCACTCGGGGACCGGGCCTTCGACGTCGGGCGACCGCGACCTAGTCGAGGTAGTCGCGCAGCACCTGGGAACGGGACGGGTGGCGCAGCTTCGACATGGTCTTGGACTCGATCTGGCGGATGCGCTCGCGCGTGACGCCGTACACCTTGCCGATCTCGTCGAGGGTCTTCGGCTGACCGTCGGTGAGGCCGAAGCGCATGGAGACCACGCCGGCCTCGCGCTCGGACAGGGTGTCCAGGACGGAGTGCAGCTGCTCCTGCAGAAGCGTGAAGCTGACCGCGTCGGCCGGGACGACGGCCTCGGAGTCCTCGATGAGGTCACCGAACTCGCTGTCACCGTCCTCACCCAGCGGGGTGTGCAGCGAGATGGGCTCGCGACCGTACTTCTGGACCTCGATGACCTTCTCGGGGGTCATGTCGAGTTCCTTGGCCAGCTCCTCCGGGGTGGGCTCGCGGCCCAGGTCCTGGAGCATCTGGCGCTGCACGCGCGCGAGCTTGTTGATGACCTCGACCATGTGCACCGGGATGCGGATGGTGCGGGCCTGGTCGGCCATCGCGCGGGTGATCGCCTGACGGATCCACCAGGTGGCGTACGTGGAGAACTTGTAGCCCTTGGTGTAGTCGAACTTCTCGACCGCGCGGATCAGACCGAGGTTGCCCTCCTGGATGAGGTCCAGGAAGAGCATGCCGCGGCCGGTGTAACGCTTGGCCAGGGAGACCACCAGACGGAGGTTGGCCTCCAGGAGGTGGTTCTTGGCGCGGCGGCCGTCCTCGGCGATGATCTCCAGCTCGCGCTTGAGTTTCGGGGCCAGCTTGTCGGCGTTGGACAGCTTGTCCTCGGCGAACAGACCGGCCTCGATGCGCTTGGCGAGCTCGACCTCCTGCTCGGCGTTGAGCAGCGGGACCTTGCCGATCTGCTTGAGGTAGTCCTTGACGGGGTCGGCGGTGGCGCCGGCGGCCGCGACCTGCTGAGCGGGCGCGTCGTCCTCGTCGTCGTCGGAGAGCACGAAACCGGCGCTCTCGGTGACCTCGGGCTCCTCACCGGGCTTGACGACCTCTTCGAGGGCCTCGTCCTCGACCAGCTCGGCGTCGTCCTTCTTGCCGGTCGTCGTCTTGGCCGCCGTCTTCTTGGCGACGGTCTTCTTCGCGGTCGCCTTCTTGGCGGTCGTCGCCTTCTTGGCGGCGGCCTTCTTGGCAGGCGCCTCGTCCTCGACGGCGGTCTCGGAGGCGGGCTCCGCCGGCGTGGCGGTGGCGGTGGCCTTCTTGGCGGTCACCGTCTTCGCCGCCACCGTCTTGGTGGCGGTGCGCTTGGCCGGACTCTTCGCTGCGACGCTCTTTCGGGTGCGCTTGGGCTCCGCGGCACTGACCATCAGCGTCACACCCTCTTCCTCGAGGATCTGGTTGAGGCTGCGCAGTACGTTCTTCCACTGAGTGGCCGGAATCTGGTCAGCTTCGAAGGCCCGACGCACGTCATCGCCGGCGATCTGCCCCTCAGCCTTTCCCCGCTCGATGAGCGCCATGACAGAGACGGACTCGGCGATCTCCGGCGGGAGCGTACGGGATGTGCTGGCCGACACGAACAACCTCTCGGAACGTTGGAAAACGGCTTCCGGCCCCGTCCAAGGCGGACTGGAGCCGACCACCGGCCTGGGGATGGGCCGACGGCGCGGGCGGGGGCCGGGAAGATGCACAGCGCCTTGAACGGCGTCCGTATTCCCTCCGCGGCTGTCACCTCTTAGGTCATCGCGCTGTTTCCACGAGCGTTACGCCCAATCTGCGTGGCCCGAGTCACACCCCGTAAAAGATCAGAACCAGCCAGACGCGTACATATATGTCCATTTGTGGACTCTACCTGGACACTTCGACGGGCTCATCGCCTCGTCGTGCCGTCGGACCCCGCAAGATCCCTGAGGATGCTGCGGGGTCCGACGGGAGGCGGTTCGCCGGCCGGGCGACGCTCCAGGAGGGGAGAGACGTTCGGGGCCGCTCCGCCCGTGGTGCGCGGTCAGTGCTCGCGCGGCGCGGGCACCACGCGCTCCACCTCGGGGTGGACTGTGAGCAGGTGCCGCATGGCCGTCTCGGCCGCCATGCCGTCCCCGGCGCCGAGGGCGTCGGCGATCCGGCCGTGGTGCCCCAGCGAGGCCTCGCTCGGCCGGTCGCAGCCGGCGATCGGGCCGCCGGAGACCTGGAGGGCGGCCGACACGATCCCGGAAAGGTGCTCCAGCAGCCGGTTGCCCGCGAGCTGGATGAGGAGCGAGTGGAACTCCGCGTCGGCGCGGGAGAAGGTGAGCGCGTCCCCCTGAGCCATGGCGTGGCCCATGATCTCGACCATGTCGGTGAGCCGCTGCTGGGCGTCCTCGCGGCCGTGCCCCGCGGCCAGCCGGGCGGCGAGCGGCTCGATCGTCCAGCGCAGCTCGCTCAGCTCCCGGCGCTGGCTGTCGCGCTGTGGGCCGAAGGCGCGCCACTCGATGATGTCCGGATCGAGGAGGTTCCAGTCGCTGACCGGGCGCACGCGCGTGCCGACGTTCGGGCGCGCGCTGACCAGGCCCTTGGCCTCCAGGACGCGGAGCGACTCCCGGACGACGGTGCGGGAGACCTCGAATCGCTGGCCGATCTCCTCGGGCACCAGCGGACGGTCGGCGCCCAGGTCACCGGAGACGATCATCTGTCCTAGCTGCTGAACGAGTTGGCCGTGCAGTCCGCGTCCACGGCTGCCGGCGGCGCGTCGGCCGACGCGGCCCAGCTCCGGGTCCGTGCCGTCCCAGGAGGGGATTCCGACGCGGTCGGCGTTCGGGGCGTCCACGTAGGGATAGCGGTCGAGTTCGCCCGGGCCGGCGAGGCCGGAGTCTGCGGAGCGGGCGGCGGTCATCATGGTGTGCGCAAGGGTACTCACGGATCCTTTGTCGGCGCCCTCTTCAACTCCCTTGAGGTCTTTGGTGAAAAGCACACGAAAGGGTGATCGCTCACCCCATCGCAATTGACGCCTTATCGGAAAGAAATGGGCTTTCCCGGGGAAGTTGTGCGCAGAGCGGAACGGTGCGAGGGCGGACGGTCGTCATCGGACCCTGCTCCGCAGGGTCGTGAGCACATACGCGCAGAGCAGGCCGGTGAGCGACAACGTCAGCGCGCTGCCGACGGGTTGGGCGAGCAGGCGCGCGACGGCGCTCAGATAGCGCTCTCCGCCGAAGGGCCACTGCATCAGGAACACCTCACGCAGCCGAACTGGAAACCCGGCCGCATTCCGCACGGACGGCCCCTCGAAGGCTTTTTGTACGAGCGGGACGACGAGGAGGGGAACGGCCACCACCGCGGCGAGCCCGGCCGTGGTGGACCGGAAGACACCCGCGGCCAGCAGACCGGCCCAGGCGCACCCGACCACGAGCCCGGCCCAACCGGCGCTCAGGGCGAGCCAGTCGGCGGGAACTCTCGTGAGCTCCTGTCCGTAGACGAGATAGAGCACTTCGGCGTCACAGCCCACCGTGAGAAAGGCCAGCAGGAGGGCGGTGGCCGCGGTGACGACGAGTTTCGCGGCGAGCAGCCCCAGGCGGCGGGGCACGGTGCCGCGGTCCGCCGCCAGGGCGGGGTGGCGGAACTCGTCCCCGAAGGCGAGCGCGCCGAGCAGCCCCGCACCGAGGGCCGCGGGCGGCAGCGGCAGCTCCCGCGGCCACGCGGCCAGCAGGCGCGGCTGGGGGGTGTGTCCGACACGAGCCAGCAGTACGGCGGCGAGGGCGGAGGTGACGAGGACGGCGGCCCCGGTGAGGAATCCGGTGCCGACTCCGGCGGCACGGCGCAGTTCGTAGCGCAGCGGACGCAGGGGGCTGGGCGCGGAGCGGACGGAGATGGGGGGTGGCAGGGGGAACGGCCGACCGGTGGCCTTCAGCGCAGCTGTGGAGTGAGCGCCCGCCTGAGCGCGTTCCTCCCCCTCGGTGGCGCCGGTGGACGGGTCGACGTCGCCGGCTGCGGGAGCCCCTGCGGATTCCGGTGCCGTGGCATCCGGCTTCGGCTCCTCGGGCGTGTGTGCGGTCTGCGGCGGGAGGGGTCCTGGCCTCGGCCCCATGTCCCCGATCTCGTCCGCGAGTTGATGGACGAGGACACCGTGGCGGAAAGCGGTCTCGCCGATGTCGGCGCACGTACTGCCGTACACGGACAAGCGATTGCCCTCCTCCCGTACGACCTCGACCGAGCGGTGGGCGGTACGTGCCTCCTTGGCGATCAGGGCGGCGAGGCGGGCGGCGTGGGGGGTGCGGACGGCGACGCGGGGGCGCAGCCGGGTGCGGGCGAACTCCGAGGCGTCCTGGTCGGCGACCAGCCTGCCCTGGTCCAGGGTCACCACACGGTCGGCGGTGCGTGCGGCCTCCTTGGGGTCGGCCGTGGTGAGCAGAACCGTGCCGCCCTGGGCCGCGTGGGCCCGGAGCATGCCGTGCAGCCAGTGGCACTCGCGGATGGAGAGCTGGTCGGCGGGTTCGTCGAGCACGAGCGTGTGAGGGTCCGGCAGCAGCGCGCACGCCAGGCCGAGGCGGCGGTCCATGCCACGCGACAGGCTGCCGAGCCGTTCGTCACGCAGGCTGACGAGGCCGACCACTTCGAGGACCTCGTCGGCGCGCCGGACCGGGACGCCCGCCGCCGCGCACAGCATGCGCAGATGACCGCGCACGCTACGGGCGGGATGGCCCGGCACATCACCCAGCACCACGCCGACCTCGCGCGACGGATGGGCGATGCGGTGCAGGGGGCGGCCTCTGAAGTAGGTGATGCCACGGCCCTGTTGCAGTTCGAGCATCAGCCTGAGCGCGGTCGTCTTGCCCGCGCCCGACGCTCCGAGGAGTGCGGTGACACGGCCTGCGCGCGCTTCGAAGGAGAGGTCGTCGACAGCGGGCGGAAGGTCCTTGCGGGAGTCGCTGGTCAGTCCGAAGGCCTGGATCACCTGAAGCAAGATAGCGCGCTATGTCCGATTTTTCAGGCACCTCAAGGCCCGCTCCGCGCTGGCTGAGCGGCGCTGTCGGATCCCTGTTCGCCGTTCGGACCAGGGGACGGTTCGCGGTGCGGTCCCGAGCCGGGCGGCCGCTCGTCCGCGGGCCCCGGTGTCACACCTCGGGGCGCAGCATCGGGGGGTTGAGGAGGGTGGCTCCACCGGCTCGGAAGAGCTGCGCCGGGCGCCCGCCCTGACGGGTGGTCGTCCCGCCGGTGGGGACCAGGAAGCCGGGTGTGCCGGTCACCTTGCGGTGGAAGTTGCGCGGGTCGAGCGCCACACCCCACACCGCCTCGTAGACGCGGCGCAGCTCGCCGACGGTGAACTCGGACGGGCAGAAGGCGGTGGCCAGCGACGAATACTCGATCTTCGAGCGGGCGCGCTCCACGCCGTCCGCCAGGATCTGGGCGTGGTCGAAGGCGAGCGGCGCGACCGGTTCGCCGTCCCGGCCGTACCCGCTCTGCTGCAAGAGCTCCTCGACGGGTGCCCAGCGCGCGTTGCTGGCGTCGCCTCCCGCCCGGGGGGCGGGCAGGTCGGGGGCGAGGGCGAGGTGGGCGACGCTGACCACCCGCATCCGGGGGTCGCGCTTGGGGTCGCCGTAGGTTGCCAGCTGCTCCAGGTGTGCGCCGTTGTCCTGTACGGGGACGAACGGGTCGTGGGCGCGCAGCCCGGTCTCCTCGGCCAGCTCGCGCGCCGCCGCCTGCGCCAGATCCTCGTCGGCCCGTACGAAGCCGCCGGGCAGTGCCCAGCGTCCCTGGAACGGCGGCTCGCCCCTGCGCACCGCCAGCGCGCACAGGGCATGGCGACGCACGGTCAGCACGACCAGGTCCACGGTGACGGCGAAGGGCGGGAAGGCTGACGGGTCGTAGGGCATGCGGCGATCATAGTCGTCTGCCTGACGATAAACACTCTCTTCGTCGGCCGTATCGGCGGTTGGTCCACCTCGGTCCGTCAGGGGTTCGCGGGTCCCTTCCGGTCGCCGCCGGGTGGTGTGTCGTCCGAGGTCACGCCCTCAGCTGCAGTCCCTCGGCCGCCTCTTCCACCATGGCGAGACCGAGTCGGCTGACCCGTACGGAGAAGGGGGCGCCCGCGACTCTCAGTCCGGTCAGTCCGACCTCGCCGAGGGGCGCGCTGCGGACCGGACGCAGTGTGATCGTGCCAGCCGGGACGTCGGGACGGATCCCCGCGAGGGTGGTCAGCAGCAGGACCCCGGCGGCCGCCGCCGTGGCGGCGGGACGACAGGCGGCCGGATGGGGAAGCGGGGCGCTGCCGTCGCTGCGTTGCTCCCCCGCGTACATCTCGGGGAGCCGGTGACCGAAGGCCTCGGCGGCCGCCAGGACACCGCGCAGCAGCGAGCCGGCCTCCTTCTCGTAGCCGGCGGCGGCGAGGCCCGCGACGGCGACGGCCGTCTCCTGCACCCGTACGGCACCGGTGCGGTGACCGAACGGGTTGTGGCCCGCCTCCTTGACCCCCAGTCCGCGCAGGCCCCAGCCGGAGTCCAGCGCCGGGCTCCCGAACAGCCGGGCGAGGTGTTCGGTCTGCACCCGGTCGAGCAGCCCCGGTGCCTGGTCGGCTCCGCCGAGCAGCCCGGTGTCGAGCAGGTGGGCGGCCGCGGCACCGAGGTGCGGTACGAGGCGCCCGTCCGGGGAGCGGGCCGCCGCGGGTCGGCCGCCGCCGCGGTCCTCGACCCAGAACTCCGCACGGAACGCGGTCCGCAGGTGCCGGGCCCACTGGCGCAGTTCGGTGCCGCCCTGCCGGCCGTACGCGTCGAGCAGGTCGGCGCCGAGGAGCGCCGCGCGGTGGGCGTGGGCCTGTGTCTCGCAGCGCACCGGCCCGCCCGGGTGCGGGTCGCTCAGGTACGTCCCGTCGCCCACGGTGGTGCGCAGCCAGGTCAGACAGCGCTCGGCCGCGGGCAGCAGTTCCTGCGTCTCCTGCTCGGAGAGACCCCAGCGGCGGGCTTCCGCGAGCAGTACGGGGAAGAGCAGGGTCGCCTCCGTGCCGGTACAGCCGGGCGGCAGATGCGGTCCGGCGTCCCGACGCGGTCCGGGGATCATGCCGGACTGCGCCCCGGGGCCCGGGAGTTGGGTACGCGCGAGGGCGCGCAGTGTGCCCGCCGCCAGGCGGGTGCCCAGGGGCAGTGTCATCCGGGCGGCGGTGAGCGCCTCGGCCGGTGCCATGCCGCAGCGCCAGGGCACTCCGGCCGCCAGGTGCGTGTCGGTCGGGTGGGCCGGGTCGCGCAGCAGCAGGGCCTGGAGGTCCTGGACGCTCGTCTGCAGCAGCGCCCCGACACCGGGGTGGTCGCCCGTAGCGCGTGCGGGAGCCAAGGGGCTCGTCGCCGCGCGCCCCGCGGCCCGAACGGGCCCGGCCCTCTCGACCTGTACGCGCAGTTCCACGCTCGCCGCCCCGCCCGGGGGCAGTTCGAACTCCCAGCGCAGCAGTCCCGCGGAGGCCAGCGCGTCGGTGGGCGCCGGATCGGCCGTGACCGAGGCGCTGCCGCCCGCGCCGGACCATCGCAGGCCGGAGTCGTGGACGCTGGCGGGCAGTTCGGGCCCCGCGCGGCCGGACGCGATCGCCCCCAGGTCCGCCAGGTCGGTACCGAGGGCGACCTCCACCGACAGCCGCAGCGGGCGGGCGGCCGCGCTGCGGAGGGTGATGCGTTCCCTGCCGTCCGCGTGACGCGTGCGCTCGACCACGACGTCCGGGTCCGGACCGGCGCCGGGGGACACACGCAGCGTTCCGACGAAGCGTGCGCGGTCCGCCGCGGTCGTCCGGGCCTGAATCGCGGTCGGTTCGCGCCCGGCGACGCGGACCTGGCAGCGCGAGAGCACACGTCGGCCCGCGCGGTAGAACCCCTCCAGACCCTGACCGGTCAGCTGCCCCTGTTCCGTGGAGATGGCGAGGCCGGGAAGCGCTACGCAGATGAGGGCGGTGTGGGCGGGGGGAAGGTCGGCCGGGCGACGGGGGACCAGGAGCGGCGGTGACGCCGGCGCCCGTGCCGGGCGGCCCTGCGGGATGGGTGGGGATGGATGGCGGCCCGTGGTGGTCCCAGGGGGCGGAAGCACCGGCCCCCGCCCCTGCCCGGACGGCGACCGGCCCTGGGCCGAGGACGGAGGGGGGCGGCGAGGCTGGTCCGGGGGCAGGGGCTCGTTCTGTCCCCCAGGCGCGGACGGGCGCCGTCCCCGCTCCGCCCACGGCGGTAGCTCCGCCCCCGGCGGTCGCCGCTGATCTTGCCCGGCGGGCACGTGCTCCTGGTCCGTGGGGTGCCTGTGCTCCTGGTCAGCGGGGTGCCTGGTCCGCGGACGCTTCACCTGCTCCGAGGGCAGGAAGGTCGGCTCGTCCGGTGGCGGGGAGGTGCCTCCTCCGGTACTCGGTGCGGGCGTACCGAAGGGGGGACGGTCGTGGTCGGTGGCGGAGGGCGGAGTCGGCTGATGCAAGGGGGCTTCCTCTGCACTCTGTGCGCCTCGCGCGTGTTCGGTGCCGGGTGCGGGGCTCCTGAAGGACATGGACGGTGCGGCGGTGCGGCCCGGTCAGGCGTTCCGCCACTCAGGTGAACGGGACGGACCTCTCCGGGGTCACGCCCGCGGATGCGGAAGCCGACCGAATGGCGGCGGAGGGTAGGTACGAGAGGTGAGGCACGACAGGGCAGGCACGAGAGGTGAGGGACGAGAGGGAACGTCGCTGGTCCGCCCGAGCCGCCGTCCGCCGTCCGCCGCAGTCGGCCGACGGTTGCTCATGTCGTCCCCTCGGTGGCATCACCTCCTGACCCGGCACCTTCGGAGCAGGCGCCACGACGTCGCGCACCGTCCTTCCCCGAAAGGCGTGTCCGCGGGCCGTCCTTCCCTGTGGGCCGAGGCCGCGTCCCACCCGTCCGTGAGGTGCCGGGGCGTGTTCCAGCCGCCGGCCGGGGGCGCACGGGGGACTCGTCCGATCCCGACGGGCGTCCGTCCGCTTCGGCGAGACGAGGGCGACCGTCCGAACGGCCGCCGGAACGTGCCCGCCGTCGACGCCGGGGAGTCCCGTCAGGTGAGGAGGACGAGGGCGCCGCGCCGACGCTGGACACGTCCTGGTGCGCGGTCACCTCGGTTCCCGGGTGCGCTGACGCCTCGTCCTGAGGCTGCGTCGGCATGTCCACCTCCTGCGCAGCCCGCGCACCTCCGGCTCCAGCTCCGGCTCCGGCTCCGGCTCCAGAGCGCGCACGCGCCCCGCTCTTCGCACGCGCCTCGCGCTCCTCGCGGAGGCAGCGACGGATGGACTCCGGGTCCAGGCCCTCGTTGCAGGCCTGGTGCAGGAGCCGGGCGAAGAGGTAACCAGGATCCGCGCCCAGCGCCATGGCCAGGGCTTCCCTGGCTTCGATCTCGTCACCGGCCGACCAGGCGACCCAGCCGACGAGGGTGAGCGGCGCCGCCGCGTGTTCCCCGTACGGTCCGACGCAACGGCGGGCCAGGGCACGCCAGAGTCGTAGCGCCGGGCCGGCCTCGTCGCCCTCCATCCATTCCGCGAGCCGATCTCGGGTCGTGCGGTCCTGGAGGCCGAGGATCAGTGTGGCCGCTTCCTCGTGTCGGAGAAGTGCGTCGTCGCGCAGGTCCGCCTGGAGGGCGCCGGAGACGGTCGGCGCCTCGGCGAACCGGGTCATGATCCGCTCGGCGAGCTCGGCCGTTTCCTCGGCCACGGCCACACGGCCGGCTTCGTCGAACATCCTGGGGACCTGCGCCATGCTGGTGGTGTCCAGGACGGTCTCCTGCTCCAGCACCGCAGCGGTCTCCCAGGGCAGCAGCCTGGCCCGCAGTTCGCGCAGTGTGCCGCGCACTTGCAGCCCGGCGTAGGTCGCCGCGGCCGCCAGCACGGACGTGCCCGGAAGCCCCATCGGAACGCCCTCCACGGGACAGCATCCTTCGCTCGGGCAGCAGTAGGACCAAAAGCGCCCGTCGGAAATGCACAGGGCTTCGATGACGGGCACGTCGAGCCGACCGCACTCCGTGCGCAGCAGTCCGGCGAGGTGGGCCAGTCGCCTCATGACCCCCTGCCCCGACTCCCCCTCCCCCGGTTCCTGACAGAGGTAGGCGACCATCTGTTCCGGCTTGGCGCCCCGGCGCTCGCTGCCCGTGATCAGGCCGTGCGCGAGCTGCCGCGCCGCGGACTCCCAGTCGTCCTCGTTCGTGGGAATGCCCAGTCGGGCCCGGCCTCCGAAGCGGCCGCGCCCGCCCCGGTCGTTCAGGGCGACCAGGACGATGCTGTCCTCGGGGCGGTACCCCAGGAGATACGGCAGGGCGTCGGCCAGTTCGCCCGGTGTGCGCAGGGTGACCTGGTGATCGCTTCCGTGGGCGTCGTAGGTGACGCACTCGACGTGCTCCCCCGCTGCGGTGCCTCCGCCGGCCGCGTCTCGCGCTCCGTGCGCCCCGTATCCGTCTCGCCCGCCGATGTCGCCGTCACCTGCGGATCCGGTCGTTTCGCTGTGGTTCGTCATGCGCAGACGATCTCGCGGATCGCGAGGTTCCGCTTGAGCCTGTGGATAAGTCCAGGCAGGGACACGTCAGGTGTTGGTCGTGGCACCGGTTTTCCGTGGGCACCGAGCCCGTTTGTCCACAGGCGCGAACCAGTCACCCCGCTCGTGGCGATCACACCGGCCCTGGCCGTGGCCTTCGGCTTCGGCCCGCTGCCCAAGCTCGTCATCGCCGGCCTGATCCGCTTCTTTCTTCCTCCAGAGCGCGCCCGTCCGGCTGGAGTGCGCGGTCGACCACAGCTGTCCGGCGGGCGATCACGACACTCTCGTGCTGCACGTGCTCGGCATGGTGACCGACGCCGAGCGCAATCCGGGGGTCGGCAGCGTCAGAGGCTCAAGATGCTGCCGGGCTGACGCGATGCCGGCGCTACGACGGTCAGCCGTGCCGTGCCGTACCGCGCCGTGCCGGCCGGGCATGGGACCGGCGCACCGTTCCGCGAGGCCGGGCCGCGACCCTTGCGGTGCGCCTGCCACGGATGCGGTAGGCAGACCTACCACCGCCGACGGACGCCAGATCAGGCGGCCTTCACGAACGGTGGCCGCTTGACTGCTCTTGGGCCTGACGTCAGACCGCGCGGGCGCATCCGCTCACCGTGGGCGTGGTGGTCGCCACGGTGCTGTTCATGGCGAGCCTGCTGATGCCGTTCCGCTCGGTGCACGCCGGGCCCGCTCCTCAGGTCGGGAAAGCTCAGCCCGCCGCTGCCAGGACCAGCGGGAGGACCTGTTCGCCGCCTGCCTGGCGGAGCAGACGGGCAGCGACCGCGAGGGTCCACCCGGAGTCGGTGTAGTCGTCCACGAGCAGGACGGGGCCGGGAGAGCCGGCCAGGGCAGCGGCCAGCTCCTCAGGGACGGCGAAGGCTCCGGACAGCGCCCTGAGGCGCTGGGCGGAGTTGCTGCGACGTGCCCCGTGCGTGCCGCCCGGCCCGGTGTACGTGAGGGTGCCCAGGAAGGGGAGGCGTCCGATGCCCGCGATTCCCTGGGCCAGGGAACCGACCAGGTGCGGGCGGGTCAGGGACGGCACGGCGACGACCCCCACCGGCCGGGCGGAGGCGTCCGGGCCTTGTGCCGCCCAGCCGCCCGGAGAGCGCGCCCAGTCGGCGAGGACGGCCACCGCGGCCCGCAGGACGTCGTCGGGGACCGGACCGTCGGGCGCGTTCTCCGCCAGCAGGGGGCGCAGCCGGTTGCCCCAGCCGATGTCCGAGAGCCGGCCCAGGGCACGCCCGGTGGAGCACTGCTCCTTGGCCGGGATTCGGCCCTTGAGGTCGATGCCCAGTGCGGCCATCCCCGTCGGCCACATCCGGCGCGGCTCGACTTCGATGCCCGGGCGGTCCAGTTCCTTCGCCGCCCCCGTCAGCGTCTCCGTCGACACCGAGGTGTCGGCCCAGGCTCCCGCGCAGTTGTCGCAACGGCCGCACGGGGTCGCCCCCTCGTCGTCCAGCTGCTCCCGCAGGAACTCCATGCGGCACTGGGAGGTGCTCACGTAGTCGCGCATGGCCTGCTGCTCCGCCGCCCGCTGCCGCGCCACCCACGCATAGCGCTCGACGTCGTACGTCCACTCGGCTCCCGTGGCCGTCCAGCCGCCCTTCACCCGCTTGACCGCGCCGTCGACATCCAGCACCTTCAGCATCGTCTCCAGTCGGCTGCGGCGAAGATCCACCACTGCCTCCAGGGCCGGCACGGACAGCGGCCGTCCCGCGTCGGTGAGGGCCGCGAGGGTCTGGCGCACCTGTACCTCGGGCGGGAAGGCGGTGTCGGCGAAGTAGCGCCAGATGGCCTCGTCCTCCTTGCCCGGCAGCAGCAGCACGTCGGCGTGGTCGACCCCGCGGCCGGCGCGCCCGACCTGCTGGTAGTAGGCGATCGGCGAGGACGGCGAGCCCAGGTGCACCACGAAGCCCAGGTCCGGCTTGTCGTACCCCATGCCCAGCGCGGACGTCGCGACCAGCGCCTTGACCCGGTTCTCCCGCAGGTCGGCCTCGGCCTGCAACCGGTCGGCGTTCTCCGTCTTCCCGGTGTAGGAGGCCACACGGAAGCCACGCTGGCGCAGGAAGGCGGTGGCCTCCTCGGCGGCGGCGACGGTGAGGGTGTAGATGATCCCGGAGCCCGGCAGCTCGTCCAGGTGCTCTGCGAGCCAGGCCAGGCGGTGTGCGGCGTCCGGCAGCCTGACCACGCCCAGCCGCAGGCTCTCCCGCTCCAGCGGGCCGCGCAGCACCAGGGCCTCACCGGCACCGGTACCCAACTGCTCGGCCACGTCCGCGGTGACCCGCGCGTTCGCGGTCGCGGTGGTGGCCAGCACCGGCACACCGGCGGGCAGCTCGGCCAGCATCGCGCGCAGCCGACGGTAGTCGGGCCGGAAGTCGTGGCCCCAGTCGGAGATGCAGTGCGCCTCGTCGACCACGAGGAGACCGGTCGTGGCCGCGAGCTTGGGCAGCACCTGATCGCGGAAGTCCACAGAATTGAGGCGTTCGGGGCTGACGAGGAGAACGTCGGTCTCGCCCCGTTCGACCTCGCCGTAGATGGTGTCCCACTCCTCCGGGTTGGCCGAATTGATCGTGCGCGCCTGGATACCGGCCCGCGCCGCCGACTCGACCTGGTTGCGCATCAGCGCCAGCAGCGGCGAAACGATCACCGTGGGCCCGGAGCCGCGCCGTCGCAGCAGGGCGGTGGCGACGAAGTACACCGCCGACTTGCCCCAACCGGTGCGCTGGACCACCAGAGCACGCCGGCGCTCCTCCACGAGAGCCGCCACCGCCTGCCACTGGTCCTCCCGCAACCGCGCCGAACCCCCCGGGGCGCCGACGAGCTCAGCGAGGATGGCGTCGGCTTCAGTGCGGAGCTTCAGATCGTCCATGTCCCCCATGCAACCCGATGGCAAGGACAATCGGCCACTTGACCCCGGGTGAGCGTGCGCATGCCGTCCGCGTTCACCGGGTCCGCGCCCACGTCCGGCAGCCCGCGGGGGTGCCTGTGCCGCCGTACGAACGTGTCGCGCTCGAACGTCCCGTGCGTCGCCCTCCGACACCCTGGGTAAGGATATAAAGCACAAACCCTTGAATAAGGGTCGCCGGGCCCAATTGCTCGTTGCCGCAACCAAGTTCGACAGGAAGAATTGAGGTCCGCTCCCCGCACGGCCCGCCTGTGGTCCGGTAGGGCTTCGCTGCGGTGAGCGCTCCCCCGAATCCGACCCCGCCCGCAGTGTGGGCGCGTAGCCGAAGGGAGGACCGTGACCTTCGGATTCGCTCCGTCCTCGGCGGCGTCGACGTCGTCATCTGCCGATCTGTCCGCCGCACCCGCCAACCCCCGCACGCTCGAACCCGCGGAGTGGGCCGCCGCAGGGATCCCCCTGCTGCGCAATCCGCGCGAGGTCGTCAGCGGGCTGCACACTCGGCACCACCCCCGACCGGCTACCGCGGTCGTGGCGGTCCTCGACTCCGACGAGCGGCTGGCGGCGAGCGCCTCGTTCATCCGCCGCCCGGCGCCGGCGGACGGCTGGATGTTCCGCAACGTGCTGCTCGCCCAGCTGCGCCGGGTGATCCCGCACGATCTGCGCCGCCGCACACCGGTACGCACCGCCGTGCTGCTCTACTGCCGCGAGGGCGACGCCCGTTGGACGGAGGAGGACGGCGCGTGGATGTGGGGGCTGCGTGACGCATGCACCCTGCACGGGCTGCGCTGCGGGGCCTACATCACGCTGACCCGTGACGGCTGGCAGGTGCTGGGCGAGGGCCGGGGCGGGCGCCGCCCGAACGCCGACTCCGCGCCGGAGCCCTTCGGCCTGTCCGAGGCGCCGCCCCCGCCACCGCGCACGGGTGGTGCCGCTTCGGAGGTCCTGCGCCGAGCGGCGGCCCGCTGACACCTGCGGAGCTTCGCCTCCGGCAGGGAGCGTGTCCTTGCCTGCAAAGGCACCTATGACGTCCTGAGCACGGCCTCTACGGTGTCGGCGCGCAGACACCGCGGGCACTGGCGCGCGGAGCGCCCCCAAGGCTTCACGAGCAGACCGGTGCGGCTGGTGCCGGCGACGCGGCTTCTATCGGCCGCGCGGCTTGTGCGGGCAATACGGCGGCCGACTGGCCCGAGGCCTCCACGGGACCCCTCCGGGCGACCCTGCCCCTGGGGGCCCGGTCCGGGGTTGGTCCTTCCTGGCCGGGGCCAGGGGCGCCCCTCCGCACCCGTCCTCCGCACAGGCGGAAGCGCAACGGGCGCCGCGCGCACGCCGAATCATCCGCCGTGCAGGTGCCGCCTGTCAGGTGCCGCCGTGACGGCACCTTCGTCACCCCCCGACGCTCCGCCGGACGCTCCGCTACAGGTCAGACACCCGTGCCCAGCACCGAGTTGATCCGCTGCGGGTCTCCGCAGACGATCAGCAGGGTGCCGGCCCGGGCATGGGCCAGCGGCAGAGCCTCGGCGGCGGCCGCAGCGGGACCACCGTTGACGGCGACCACCACCACCGGACGGGACGCCGCACGCGAAGCCACGGCGGCGTCCGCGTAGAAGACGTCGTCGCCGGCGTCGTGCTGCGCCCAGTAGGAGGCTTCGCCGAAGGACAGCTCATGGGCGGCCCACGGGTGCTGTTCGCCGGTGGTGATCACCAGCACCTCACCGGGGACGCGTCCTGAGTCCAGCAGCAGGTCGACGGCTTCTTCGGCAGCATCGAGCGCGCCCTCGGCGGAAGCCGGGATCAGCTGGATCTGCGGGGCAGCCGCAGCGGGAGCGGCGGCGACAGGGACGGCGGGGCCCGATGGTTCGGGCCTGGCCACGGCCACGTCACGCGGCGTCCGTTGCACCGGCGGCGCCGGCCGCAGCGGGCCGGGGCGACCGGGGCGCGGGTGCGCCGCGGGGCGGGGACCGGGTACAGGGCGGGGGGTCGGCGCGGTACGGCCACTGGCCGGAGTGGCGCGGGGACCCTGGGCACTCTCGTGAATCTGAGGCTCCTCGGGAATGAGAGGCATGAGCTGATATCTATCAAACGTTGGTACGGCTCGCGCCAGCGGGTGGCACATGAGTGCGAGCGGAGTCGTCAGAAATCGAAGCCGAGCTGACCCTCGATCTCCGGAACGCTTCCGTCCGCCCAGCTACGGGCCTTCTTGAGGTGCCGCCACTGAGGCAGCGCATCAAGATACGCCCACGACAACCGGTGGTACGGGGTGGGGCCCCGCTCCTCCAACGCGGCCTTGTGCACGGGTGACGGATACCCGGCATTGGCCGCGAAATCGAAGTCTGCATGCTCCATACCCAGTTCGGCCATCATTTTGTCGCGCTGAACCTTGGCGATCACGGAGGCCGCCGCGACGGCCACGCACGAACGGTCACCCTTGATCACCGTCCGGACGCTCCAGGGCGACCCGAGGTAGTTGTGCTTGCCGTCGAGGATCACCGCGTCGGGACGGACCGGCAGGCCCTGCAGAGCGCGCACCGCCGCCGTGCGCAGAGCGGCGGTCATCCCCATCTGGTCGATCTCCTCCGCAGAGGCATGCCCCAGCGCGTACGACGTCACCCACCCCCGCAACGTCTCGGCCAGCACGGTGCGCCGCTTGACGGTCAGCAGTTTGGAGTCGGTGAGGCCTTCGGGGGGCCGGCGCAGTCCGGTGATCGCCGCGCAGACGGTGACGGGACCGGCCCACGCGCCGCGCCCGACCTCGTCGACACCGGCAATGATCTTCGCTCCGGTCGTGGCGCGAAGGGAGCGCTCGACGGTGTGAGTAGGCGGTTCGTACGGCATGGCGCCCTTAGCGTACGCCGCCCGGATCACCCTGCGACACCCCGGTTCCCCGGACGACGTCACGGTCGCCGCGCACCTCGCTCAGCCACGCGTCGGCCGCAGCAGCGGCAGCATGAACTGGTCGATCATCTCGTCGAGATCCCGATCGCTCCATTCGCTCGCGCACACCTTGGAGCGGTACATCATCATCGCCGGGATGGCGTCCAGGACATAGCTGTTCACAGCATCGGGCCGCACCTCTCCTCGCTCGATCCCCCGGTCGATGACCTCACCGAGCAGCTTGACAGTCGGCTCGACGACTCCTTTGACGATCACGTCATGCAGGCGCTCCGCCTGCGCAGAGTCGCATTCGTGAATCACCGCACGGAGGGCGAATCCGGACCGGGAGAACATGGCGTCGCGGGCCCGGCGGCACAGCGCGACAAGGTCGGCACGCACCTCACCCAGATCGGGCACCCCCTCGAAGGGCGGCAGCCCGGCCTGCAGCGCGTCCGCGACGAGGTCTTCCTTGGACGGCCATCGACGGTAGACGGCAGCCTTTCCCGTCTGGGCGCCGGCCGCGACACCCTCCATCGTGAGGCCCTTCCAGCCGACCGTACTGAGCTGTTCGAGAGCGGCATCGAGGATCGCACGTTCGAGCACGGCGCCACGCCGGCGAAGGGAGGCCTGAGCGGGGGCGGCCGTCCAGTGCGAGGTAACCATCTGAGGGTCTCCAGCGAAAGGGGGAGCGGGTATTCCGGGGACGGGAGGCACCGCGCTGCGACAGAGGGGGACCTGAAGCGCGGCGACAAGCTAAGTGAACGCTTGCGTTCACTAGTGGGGACTCACTACGGTTGACGCGACAGTGAACGCGACCGTTCACTAAGGCACTTGTGGGGGACCCATAGTGACAACCTCTCAGTTGACTCAGGACCAGAAACCAGGTGCGGCCCGCCGGGAGGGGCATCCCGGCATCGCGCTCACCGTCATCGCGGCCTGCCAACTCATGGTGGTACTCGACGCGACGATTGTGAACATCGCTCTCCCGCACATTCAAGACGCGCTCAAGTTCAGCACCACCGACCTCACCTGGGTCGTCAGCTCCTACACGCTCACCTTCGGCGGCCTGCTGCTCCTGGGCGGCCGGGCCGGCGACATCCTCGGCCGCCGCCGGGTGTTCATGGCCGGCATCCTGCTGTTCACCTTCGCCTCGCTGCTCGGCGCACTCGCGCAGGAGCCCTGGCAGTTGCTGGCCGCCCGCGTTCTCCAGGGTGCGGGCGGCGCGATCGCGTCGCCCACGTCGCTGGCCCTCATCACCACCACGTTCCCCGAAGGGCCGGAGCGGAACCGGGCCTTCGGTGTCTTCGCCGCCGTCTCCGCCGGCGGCGGTGCCATCGGACTGCTCGCCGGAGGCATGCTCACCGAATGGCTCGACTGGCGGTGGGTGCTCTTCGTCAACGTGCCGATCGGTGTGCTGATCGCGGTGCTCACACCGCTGTACATCAGCGACTCCGAGCGGCACACCGGCCGCTTCGACATCGCGGGCGCGCTCACCTCGACGGCGGGCATGGCGCTGCTCGTCTACGGCTTCATCCGGGCGGCCGACGACGGCTGGCGGGACAGCTTCACCATCGGCTCCTTCGTGGCCGCCGTGATCCTGCTGCTGGCCTTCGCTTTCATCGAGACCCGCGCCAAGGAACCGATCACACCGCTCAGGATGTTCGCCGACCGCAACCGCTCGGGCACGTACGTGATCATGCTGAGCCTCTCCGCGGCGATGTTCGGCATGTTCTTCTACATCGTTCTCTTCGTGCAGAACGTGCTGGGATACAGCCCGATCCAGGCCGGTCTCGCCTTCCTGCCGGTGACGGTCGTGATCGCGCTGGGCGCCGGCCTGTCGCAACGGTTCCTGCCGGTCCTCGGCCCCAAGCCGTTCATGCTCGTGGGCTCGGCGCTCGCGGCGATCGGACTGGCCTGGCAGACCCTCATCAGCTCCGACAGCTCCTACGTCGGTGGGGTCCTCGGGCCGATGCTGGTGTTCGGCTTCGGCATGGGTCTGAACTTCGTGACGCTGACGCTCACCGCGGTCTCCGGGGTGGCCCAGCACGAGGCGGGCGCGGCCTCCGGACTGCTCAACACCTCGCAGCAGGTGGGTGGTTCGCTCGGTCTGTCCATCCTGACGACCGTGTTCGGCTCCGCCAGCAGGGAAGAGGCGGAGAAGCAGGTGCCGAAATTCCTCGCCGAGGGAACGGCGGAGCAGAAGGCAGAGTTCGCCAAGACGCAGCAGCTGCCCTCTCCCTGGGGCCATGAGGTCCTTGCCCAGGGCATCTCGACAGGGTTCATCGCGGCGGCGGTGATGGCCGTACTCGCGCTGGTGACCGCCTGGTTGGTGATCAGGGTCCGCAAGAGTGACCTGGAGTCCCTCGCCGGCACGGCCGGACCGGGCATCGGCTGATCCGGACGACCTCACCGGGGGCCGCGGATGGCCGGATCGCGTCCGCTGGACCGACGACGCGGACGCAGGTCCGGCCATCCGCACACGGTGCGCTGCGGCCGGCGTGACGGGCACTGGGCGCGGTGCCGGACCTGACCGCGCCAGCACAGCCAGCACAGCCAGCACAGCCAGCACAGCCAGCACAGCCAGCACAGCCAGCAGCATCATGGGATGCGATACGAACTGCATGGTCACCTCCTGCTGCCCCTCGCGTGTCCCCACCTGTATGAGCCCGCGCGTCACACAGCGGATGACAGAAGAACGGCCGAGCAGTCACGGAGAGTTCCCGACGCACACGGAGAGTTTCAGCGCACCTCCCCGCCACCCCCGACCGCGACGGCGGCGACTCCGGCGACGCGTCACAGACGCCCCGGCGGGCGCCCAGACACCCGCAAGACCACAGAAGGCTCCGTCAGGAGGAGGCCGGTACCCATTCCGGCACGGCTTCCGTCCGGGCCACCCACTCGGCGGGCGGTGTCCCCGTCTTCCCCGCCGCGATCACTCCGCCGACGATGGCGCAGGTCGTGTCCACGTCGCCACCGACCTGCGCGGTCGTCCAGAACGCCTGCTCATAGTCTCCCAGCGACCGTGCGGCCGACCAGAGCGCGAAGGGCACGGTGTCGTGAGCCGTGGTGCGCCGCCCGCAGCCCAGCACGGCCGCGACGGTGGCCGCGTCCGCGTAGTCGAGCATGTCCCGGGCCCGTCGCAGGCCCGCGCCGACGGCGCTCTTGGGGATGAGCGCGATGACGCCGTCGAGGAGCGCCTCCGCCCGGGGCGGTCCGCCCGGGGCACCGGCCAGCGCGGCGGCCGCGGCGACGGCCATGGCACCGACCACGGCTTCACGGTGCTGATGGGTCGGGTAGGCCGAGATCTCCGCCTGGTGGGTCGCCTGCTCCGGGTCGTCGGCGTACCAGGAGCCCAGAGGCGCGATACGCATCGCGGCGCCGTTGCCCCAGGATCCCTGTCCGTTGAAGAGCGCCGAGGCGAGTTCGCGCCAGTCACCGCCCTCCCGGACCAGGCGCAGCAGGCGGTTGACCGCGGGGCCGTAGCCGCGGTCGAAGTCGTGGTGCTCGGCGAAGGAGCGGGCCAGGGCGTCCTGGTCGACGCGGTGGTGGGCGGCCAGGACGGCGACCACGGAGCAGGCCATTTCCGTGTCGTCGGTCCACTGCCAGGGACCGGGCGGCAGCTCGCGGTCCTTCAGCAGCGGGTAGTTCACCGGCACGAAGAACTGCGAACCGAGCGCGTCCCCCACCGCCAGTCCTCGCAGGCTGGCCAGGGCGCGTTCCAGGCGCCCGTCGGGAGAGGAGTCAGTGGTCATCGCCCTGCCACCCTATCCGGTGATCCCGTACGGTTCCGGATCCCGCCAGCGTTCGAAGGGCCGGTCCAGCGCGTACTTGCCGTCGTCTCCGAGAACGAGCATCCGCATCTCCGCGTTCCCCGGGTTCGCCAGCGACTCGAATTCCGCGACCGTCCAGTGGAACCAGCGCATACAGAACAGGCGCATGGCCAGCCCGTGGGTGACCAACAGGACGTTCGACGGGTGGTCGGGGGCCTCGAAGCTCCGGTACAGGCTCTCCAGGAAGCCGCCGACCCGGTCGTACACATCGGCGCCGGACTCACCCTGGGCGAAGCGGTAGAAGAAGTGCCCGTACGCGTCCCGGTAGGCCTTCTGAAGGCGGACATCGTCGCGGTCCTGCCAGTTTCCCCAGTCCTGCTCACGCAGCCGGGGCTCCTCGCGCACCCGTATGAGTTCAGGGTCGAGGCGGAAGGCACGCAGCGTCTCGTGCGTACGGCGGTACGGGGAGACGTACACGCTGACGCGCTCGCGGCCGAAGACCTCGCGCAGCCGTTTGCCGGTCTCCTCCGCCTGCTGCCAGCCCTGCTCGGTGAGGGCGAGGGCATGGTCGGGTTCCCGCTCATAAACGGTGTCATCAACATTGCCCGTTGACTCGCCGTGCCGGACAAGGACGATGCGCCGTGGTCGTGCCATGCCAAAACCCTAGATCGAGTCAGGCCCTGCGGAGCACTTGTACGGCCCCCATACGGCGTAGGTCACACAGTTTCCGCACCGAGGGCAACATCAGGACACGCGCTCGACGGGGTCCGGGCGTCACACCGTCCAGGTCGGTTCCAGCTCCACGATGTCGCCGGTCAGAGAGGCGATGTCCGCTTCCGTCTGGGCTCGCAGGGCGAGCCGCTCCACCCGCTCGGTGCGGTACTTGCCGTGTTCAGCGGCCGACCGCCACATCGACAGCACCAGGAACTCGTGTCCGGGCGCCTCACCGAACAGTCCGCGGAGCATGCCCGGCGAACCGGCCATCGCGGGGTTCCACACCTTCTCCTGCATCAGCATGAAGTGCTCGGCTCGTTCCTCGTGCACACGACAGTGCGCGAACCGCACCACGTCGGCGTCGCCGAAGCGGGGCTCGAAGCCGGTCTTCACGTCGAAGCGGTAGTCGAACAGCTTGACCTGGACGTCCTTGAAGGTGCCGGACTGCGCCGCCGCCAGCCGGTCATGGGATCGGGCCATGAAGGAGTCGTAGAAGGCGCGGCTCTCCCAGAAGGCGAAGATGTGCGCCACGCCCTGCCGCCCCCTGCTCCAGCCACCCCCCTGTCCCCGAAATCCCGGCTCCCCCAGAAGCCCCGCCCACTTTCGCTGCCCCCGCTCGAAACCGCGGCGGTCCACCACGGTGCAGCGAATCCACTTGACCAGCACCGCGCCATGGTAAGGCCACCGAGCGTGGCGCCGGTCACGCTCGTACCGACTCCTGGTCCGCGAGCGCACCCGCGCTCATGGCAGGATGGGCAACCTGCCTTGCCTGCCCGGCAGTTCGGGTCGGCGCCAAAGGGGGAAGGGGAAGCCTGGTGAACGGCCTCAGCAAGGGGATCCGCAAGGTCGAGATCGCCCTCAAATGGGATCCGAGCGCGGCGGATCAGCCGCCGACCGATCTGGACATAGTGGCCGCGACCTATCTTGCGAGCGATCCGTATGGGGATCCCGCCTATGTGGTGCATTTCGACAGTCGCTCCCCCGACGGCACCATCTATCTGAACCGCGACAGCAAGGACGGCAAGGGCTTCGGCTGGGACGAGGTGATGACGGTCGAACTCGACCGTCTCGACGCCCGCTACGCGCGTGTGGTGGTCGGCGTCGTCGTCCAGCAGCGCCCGGACCGCCGCACCTTCGTCAGCGTGATCAACCCGGCTCTGCGCATCCGGGAGGGCTACACCGTCCTGGCCGAGGACGACTTCGGCGGTGTGCTCGGGGCGACGGCGACGACGGTCGCGATGTTCGAACGGCAGGAAGCAGGCACCTGGGACTTCCACCCCGGCCTCCACGGGTTCGAGGAGGACCCCGTGACCTTCACCGCCACCATGGGCCGGGCTCACACACCCTGACCTTCCGCCCGCGCGCGGGCAGATCCGCGAAGCCGTCGCTCACCCGTACGGCAAGGAGGGGGCGCCGACTCCTGGTCGGCGCCCCCTCCTTCCTCAGGGACTGGCTGAGGGACTAGCTGCCGGTCCGGGACACGCCCGGACCGGGTCAGCTGCAGCCGCTGGTGGAGCCGCAGCCCTCACAGATGTAGCAGGATCCGGCCCGCTGCATCTTCGTACCGCAGGAGAAGCACAGCGGGGCGTCGGCCTGGATGCCCAGCTGCATCTCCACCAGCTCGGCACTGGTGTGGGCCTGCTGCGGGGCGGGCTTGACCGCCTCGACCTCGGCCTTCGGCGTGGCGACGGCCTTGAGCTCCTGGGCCCGCGGCGCCGACTGGGCCAGGCCCTCGACGTCGACCTCGTCGTCGGTCGGCTCGTACGAACCGGTCTCCAGGTGACGCTGACGCTCCTCGGCGGAGTGGATGCCGAGCGCGGAGCGCGTCTCGAAGGGCAGGAAGTCGAGCGCCAGACGGCGGAAGATGTAGTCGACGATCGACTGCGCCATCCGCACGTCCGGGTCGTCCGTCATGCCGGCCGGCTCGAAGCGCATGTTCGTGAACTTCGAGACGTACGTCTCCAGCGGCACGCCGTACTGGAGGCCGACGGAGACCGCGATGGAGAAGGCGTCCATCATGCCCGCGAGGGTCGAGCCCTGCTTCGACATCTTCAGGAAGACCTCACCGAGACCGTCGTCCGGGTAGGAGTTGGCGGTCATGTAACCCTCGGCGCCGCCGACCGTGAAGGACGTCGTGATCCCGGGACGGCCCTTGGGGAGGCGCTTGCGGACCGGGCGGTACTCGACGACCTTCTCGACCGTCTCACGGATGGTGGCCTCGGCCTTCGCCGTGACCTCGACCTTCTCCTTCTCCTTGGTCTTCGCGGAGAGGGGCTGGCCGACCTTGCAGTTGTCGCGGTAGATGGCGAGCGCCTTGACGCCCATCTTCCACGCCTCGAAGTAGACCTCTTCGACGTCCTCGACGGTCGCCGTCTCCGGCAGGTTGACCGTCTTGGAGAGCGCCCCGGAGATCCACGGCTGGATCGCGGCCATCATGCGGACGTGACCCATCGCGGAGATGGAGCGCTCGCCCATGGCGCAGTCGAAGACCTCGTAGTGCTCCTGCTTGAGGCCGGGGGCGTCGATCACATTGCCGTGGTCGGCGATGTGGGCGACGATCGCCTCGATCTGCTCCTCCTGGTAACCCAGGCGGCGCAGGGCCTGCGGGACGGTGCCGTTGACGATCTGCATCGAGCCGCCGCCGACCAGCTTCTTGAACTTGACCAGGGCGAGATCGGGCTCGAGGCCGGTGGTGTCGCAGGACATCGCGAGACCGATGGTGCCGGTCGGGGCGATGACGGACGCCTGGGAGTTACGGAAACCGTTCTTCTCGCCGAGGCGCAGCACGTCCTGCCAGGCCTCCGTGGCGGCGGCCCAGATCGGCGTGTCCAGGTCGTCGACGCGGACGGCCTTGGCGTTCTCGTCGGAGTGCTGCTTCATGACGCGCAGGTGCGGCTGCGCGTTACGGGCGTAGCCGTCGTACGGGCCGACGACCGCGGCGAGCTCGGCGGAGCGCCGGTACGACGTGCCGGTCATCAGGGAGGTGATGGCCCCGGCGAGGGCGCGGCCGCCGTCCGAGTCGTACGCGTGACCGGTCGCCATCAGCAGGGCGCCGAGGTTGGCGTAGCCGATGCCGAGCTGGCGGAACGCGCGCGTGTTCTCGCCGATCTTCTGGGTCGGGAAGTCCGCGAAGCAGATGGAGATGTCCATCGCGGTGATGACGAGTTCGACGACCTTCGCGAAGCGCTCGATCTCGAAGGACTGGCTGCCCTTGCTGTCGTCCTTCAGGAACTTCATCAGGTTCAGCGAGGCCAGGTTGCAGGACGTGTTGTCCAGGTGCATGTACTCGCTGCAGGGGTTCGAGCCGTTGATACGGCCGGACTCCGGGCAGGTGTGCCAGTGGTTGATCGTGTCGTCGTACTGGATTCCCGGGTCGGCGCAGGCCCAGGCCGCCTCGGCCATCTTGCGGAAGAGGGACTTGGCGTCGACCTCCTCGATGACCTCACCGGTCATGCGGGACGTCAGGCCGAACTTGCCGCCCTGCTCGACGGCCTTCATGAAGGCGTCGTTGACCCGGACCGAGTTGTTGGCGTTCTGGTACTGGACGGAGGTGATGTCGTCGCCACCCAGGTCCATGTCGAAGCCCGCGTCGCGCAGAGCGCGGATCTTCTCCTCTTCCTTCACCTTGGTCTGGATGAAGTCCTCGATGTCGGGGTGGTCGACGTCGAGGATGACCATCTTGGCGGCGCGTCGGGTGGCGCCACCCGACTTGATCGTTCCCGCGGAGGCGTCGGCACCGCGCATGAAGGAGACCGGACCGGAGGCGTTGCCGCCGGACGACAGCAGTTCCTTGGAGGAGCGGATGCGGGAGAGGTTCAGGCCGGCGCCGGAGCCGCCCTTGAAGATCATGCCCTCTTCCTTGTACCAGTCGAGGATCGACTCCATGGAGTCGTCAACGGACAGGATGAAGCAGGCCGAGACCTGCTGCGGCTGGGCCGTACCGACGTTGAACCAGACGGGGCTGTTGAAACTGAAGATCTGGTGCAGGAGGGCGTACGCCAGCTCGTGCTCGAAGATCTCGGCGTCGGCGGGCGAGGCGAAGTACCTGTAGTCCTCGCCGGCCTTCCGATACGTCTTCACGATGCGGTCGATCAGCTGCCTGAGGCTGGTCTCACGCTGCGGGGTGCCCACGGCACCGCGGAAGTACTTGCTGGTGACGATGTTGACCGCGTTCACCGACCAGAAGTCGGGGAACTCGACGCCACGCTGCTCGAAGTTGACCGAGCCGTCGCGCCAGTTGGTCATGACGACGTCACGGCGCTCCCAGGACACCTCGTCGTACGGATGCACGCCGGGGGTGGTGTGGATGCGCTCGATACGCAGCCCCTTGGTCGCCTTGGTGCCCTTGGCGCGGGAACTCCGTGCCGGACCGCTCGCCGTCTCTGTCATGCCGCCTCCCTGTACGGGCTAAAACGCCCTGAAGTGCCACGATGTTCCCGTGACACGGTGTTCTGTCTGGTATTGCGGGCACCCTCCGACTACCGCCCGCAACAGGTTTCTGATCGCCGCCGCCGGCCCCGTCGATTGGCTGCTGCCGTGACCACCGCACAGGACC